>JBAVUV010000868.1:0-4187 GCA_049696955.1 Candidatus Sulfotelmatobacter sp.
GGGGAAATTGTTGCCGGTGCCGTTTTCCAGCCGGCATTATGACTTCAAGCGGGGGCAGTGGGTGTTTGGCAAGGCGAGCGATGAGGCGATAGCGGAGTTCTTGGAGCGGAAAGTTTATTGGGAGACAAAGCTGGGGGAGTCAAAATCCCCACCCCTTCGCACAGAACGCGAGAAGGATGGGGCACCCGCCGCTGGGAAGAGGGTTTGGATTGGGGATCCTACGGACGCGCAGTATTTGGAGACTACGCCGGCGCATTTGCTGGAGATTGCGGGGCGGTTGGTGGCGGGGGATGGGCTGGTACGATTGGAAGGCGAATGGGCGGAAGCTACCGCGGGGTTGATGGGGCAAGCGGAGCGATTTGAAGCGGCGATGCGGGCGGCGGTGGAGGAGTTGGAGAAGAAGCACGCGTTTGAGCGAGGGTAGGGAGTAGTTCTCTTTCGGCTCGCGTGGTGTCTAAGCTTGTTATGGATATTTTGTCGGTGCATTGGGACGTTATAGTGATTTGGAAGCTCCTGTCCTGAACCGCACGGCTTTATGCATTTTTGTTCGTGATCTTCGGCGGATATGCGACCTACCCTCTTGCACGCGTGTTTCCTGGCCTCGGCAATTTACGCGAGTTGGCTGTTTTAGCACGTGTCGAGTGCCGCATTGCGAACGTGCGCCAATTCATCCTTTTACTTTTACTTTTGTTTGGGATGACTGTCGCGAATGAGGCGTTTACTTGGGTTCGCGCATTTCGTCTTGTGCAATGGCAGGACTGTGATTGCGTCTATCCGTATGGACCCTGGGCCGCATTTTCCTTTATCGTATTAGCCTCTCTTGTTTTTCTGCATCTATTACAGTGGATTGCTTGTGTTCGATTGCAGCGACGTGCATCGGAGCTCAGCGGCTGAAGCTTGTTCCTCTTTACCCTTCGCATATGGCACGACTGAAGTCGTGCCCTTCCCGGTCGTGCATCCCGGCCACGGCGAAGATTCCGTCACTGAGGGCGGCGCTTTGTCCTGCAACGCGGTTGTAGAGAGATGGCATCTAAGCGGGGTTTAGCATCGGGTTGAGGACGGGAAGTCAAAGGCTTTCACCACAGAGGGCACAGGGGTTCACAGAGAAAGGGCCGCTGAGTTCGCGGAGAGTGTGTTCAAGGAATGCGCGTTTGGGATATTCACGGGCGGCGGGCGGCTTGGGGCGTGGCACGCGCAGTTATGCTGGTGTGCGCGTTGATGGTGATGGTTCGCGGACGGGCGCGGGCACAGGAGACTCCTCCGGAACCGGCGGGGCAGGCTGCGGGGAAAGAGGTGCCGGATTCGCCGGGAGAGAGCAAGAAAGATAATGCGAATCCGGCGCAGCAGGTGGAGGACAAGACGAAGCAGGCCTTGGACATGACCAAGGATGTGGCTCAGGTGGGGTTCGTGAAAGCGCGGGATTGGGAGTCGGGGTGGATTGCGGGAATTTATGTTGGCAAGAATCGCAAGTTGGTACCGATGACTCGCCAGCAGCGCGAGGATTATTACCTGCACCAGACGTTCACTACTCCGGAGGCCTATATGAAGAGGATGTTTGCCGCCCTGGTGGATCAGGCGCGGGGCGTGCCTGCGTGGCAGGGAGGGATCGGCGGGTACGCGGAGCGGTTTGCTTCGCGTGAGGGGCAATTTTTTACTTCGAATTCTTTGGCGGCTTTGGGGAATGCGAAGCTGGGGTATGAGGTTCGTTATGACAAGTGCAAGTGCTCGGATTTTCGGCATCGGATGCGGCATGCGATTATGCGGAATTTTTTGACGTACGACCGGAGCGAGGAGAATTTGCGTCCGCAGTTCGCGTTGTATGGAGGAGCTTTTGGTGGAGGGTTGATGGCAACGGCCTGGAAACCGAGTCCAAAGAATGCCTGGGTAAATGGCGGGTGGGCGGTGTTGGGGCAGGCGGCTTATGGGTCGCTTGTGAATTTGATTACGGAGTTTGGGACTGAGATTAACGCGAAGCAGGGAGTGAAGTAGAAAGGGGTTGGATTTTCGGCGGAGCCTACCGCTGTCGCTATCGCGCGTTCGCCGCCTTCAGGTGCGGCAATTTACGCTGGAAAAGAGAAAAGCCCCGGTCATCAGCCGGGGCCTAGAACTTGGTACCGAACGCGGTTTGCCAAACACTTTTATGATAGCTCGATCAAAGACTTTGTCAAGCCGCTTCTCACTAGTTCAATAGTCGAGTGACTCCACGAGGAGGGTGAGGGAGTCGAACCCTAGTGGCTGATGAAACCACTCGACCGTTTGGCAAACCGCGTCCAGTACCCACTGGCAACACCCTCCTAGACGCTTGTCCGCCAGGGAGAAATTGTAGTTTGCGGGTATGGCAGATCAGGTTGACACGACGGAAAATATTTTAGCAACATTCCCGACTTGGGAGAGGAAAGCGGAGCGCTTATGGGTCGCTGGTGAATTTGATTACGGAGTTTGGGAGGGAGATTAACGCGAAGCAGGGAGTGGGGCGGTAGGGTGAGGCTGCTACCCGATTTTGGTTTTGAGGTTATTGCGACATTACGCCACAGTCTGCAGGTTTTCGCAGATTATTCTATGCGGAGAACGGAGGCTAGGATGCGCTTAAGTTTTGCTCTTTTTGTGCTTGGAATCCTAAGCTCTGGTGTTGGCATCGCGCAGGAAGTTCAGTACATTGACCTCTCGAACCCTAGCGGATCGCTGGGTCATGACTTACCTCCTGGTTCACTGATCGAGGTGTATAGCTGCGTCGGTCCGAAGGAATCAATTCCGCAGAAAGCGGGAATCTCATTGGAATGGGGGGAGACAACCGATTTATATCCTCGCCAGCGGATAGGAGCGGAGTTTCGCGTGGAAAACATCGGCACTACTCCGTTAAATCTCCCAATACACCCTACCCTGACGGACTTGCAGCCCAAAGACCTTACCACGTCATTTGTGTACTACCGCATGAGACTGCCGCTGGAAGCCCTGATTACAGCCGAAGGATGGGCCCTTGATGCGGGCGGGCTTGAGTTGTATGGATCAATGCAAAGGCCCGATACATTTTTGACGCTGAAGCCTGGCGAATCGATTCGCGTCAAAGGCGATGTCGGCGTGCGGCGATGGTACAAGCTTGACCAGATCATAACTGTGTCCACGGACTTGG
The DNA here is from genome assembly GCA_049696955.1 of Candidatus Sulfotelmatobacter sp. Taxonomy (GTDB): domain Bacteria; phylum Acidobacteriota; class Terriglobia; order Terriglobales; family Acidobacteriaceae; genus Sulfotelmatobacter. The sequence continues at coordinate 3,131 of JBAVUV010000868.1, forward strand.
AGTTGTCAAAGTTTAAGCTCCCGGCCAAAAAGACAAAAAAGTTCATTCCATCCAACCCGCAGTGCCATCTGGAATGGTCCGATCGCGGAACACCACTAAATGCGTACATGCATGGTGAGCCGTCGACTGCGATACCGCCGAGCACCGCTTGCACATCCATCTCCTGCGTTGACAAGACGGTTTACTAGAAGCGGAGAAAGTATCCGCAAGGGCTAAAGCCCGGTTGAAGGAAAGGAGTTTACCGCAGCGCTGAAAGCGCTGCGCCACCCAAGGGCTGGGTTTCGGCGCGATCTCACTTCGCTCAGGATGACACGGCCTCAGGGCGACAAGGGCCGGGGCCAAGATACCAATGCGAGCACTACTGAAGAAGGGTGCCTCCGTTGGTGGGCGGCTCTTCTTCCGGTGCGAGGACCACGGCTGCGGCTACGCGGTCGCCGGGTTCCATGTTCAGGAGGCGGACGCCTTGGGCGTTGCGGCCGGATTCGCGGATGGTTTTTGAATCCATGCGGATGATTTTGCCGTAGTGGCTGATGAGCATGACTTGGGAATTTTCGTCGACCAGGGCGATGGCGACGACTTTGCCGACGCGCTCCGTGGTCTTGACGTTGATGACGCCTTTTCCGGCGCGGTTGGTGAGGCGGTATTCGTCGGCGGGAGTGCGCTTGCCGTAGCCGTTTTCGGTTACGGAGAGAATCAGATTTCCCTTCAGCGTTAGGTCGACAACCTCGCCAGCTGGGATATCCAGGTCGACTGCGCTCGCTTCGCTCGCTGGACGGGCGGAGGCGCCCGTCCCCACACCAACTGGGGCTGCGCCGGGTTTTGGGGTTACCGTCATTCCTACTACGTAATCGCCTTCATCGAGGTTGATGCCGTTGACGCCGTAGGCGGCGCGGCCCATGGGGCGAACGTGACTTTCGTCGAAGCGGACGGCCATGCCTTCGTGCGAGGCGATGAAAACGATCTGGTCGCCGTTGGTGATGCGGGCGGCGACGAGTTCGTCTCCGGTTTCGATGTTGATGGCGTTGATGCCGTTGGAGCGGACGTGCATGAACTCGCG
>JBAVUV010000869.1:0-3709 GCA_049696955.1 Candidatus Sulfotelmatobacter sp.
GTAACGGACTCCAAAATTCAATGTGAAGTTGGAAGCTAATTTCCAGGAGTCTTCCCAATAGAGTCCAGTCAACGGCCGAGTATAGGCGGGGTAGTCAGGGTTGCCAAATCCTTGTTGATAGACCTGCGGGAGTCCGAATGATGCGGACTGCATCGAACTCAAGCTCGGCAGCAACGGAGTCAGCAAGTCTCCCGGCAGCGCCCCGAAGACGAAGCGGCCAGGCAGAAACGTATGCGATTCTGTATGGTTACCACGGAGCAGCTCATCCACACCGAATTTCATCGTATGGTTGCCGCGAATCATGGTGAAATTGTCCGCAATTTCAGTGCGACGCAGAATTGTCAGGTTGGGCAGAAAGATGTTCGTTCCCAAGTTGTTCGCGTATCCGGAGATTTGAAGCCCAACCTCGCCCGGCTCATTCGGAATTACACTGAAGCCGTTGTAGTCCCATTGCACGCGGAGCTCATTGAGTGTTCTCGGGCTGAACTCGTGGAACCAGGCTCCCTGAATGGTATTGTCGTACGTATGAATTGAACTGCCCGCGGAATAGCCCGTCAGGGATTGGACATCTGGGTTCTCCTCCAGGTCGTGCGCATAGTGATAGATGAACGACAGTTGGTCTGACTCGCTGATGTGATGATCCAGTCGCACGGATGCCAGGTAATCCCGAGAGGTATAGGGGAACAGGCCGCCATTGTCCTCAAATTGATTCACCAGGAATGCGTTGGACGGACTCGTGGCGGGATTCACGGTCAGCGCTCCCGTGAGAATAGCGGCGCAGGTGCTTCCGGGGACGTTTGTGGTGGGATTTGGCGCCGGCAATCCAAGCTGCTGGGCCACCGCTGCGCCCACGGGTCCACTTAGGCAAGGAACGATGGTATTACCTTCGTTGGCGACAGCCTGAATTCCTGCTTGTTGTGATGCGGTCGGGCGGAAGATACTTGTGCTGGTAAGCAGGGGAACAGCATTCTCCGCGTCTTGCCGAAGCCCCTCGAAGGCTACGAATAGGAATGTCTTGTCCTTCTTGATCGGAAGTCCAACATTCCCGCCAAATTGGTACCTCTGAAGGGAATTCTTTACGGGCTGACCGTTTAAATCCGGCTCCAGTGGATTGAAAACTTGGCCCGGGGCCAACGCTTGGCTGAAGGCAAAGGGATCGCGTGCATCCAAGCCATCGTTCCGGAAGAAGCTGAAGAGGCTGCCGTGCACTTCATTCGACCCGGACTTCGTGACGATATTGATCGTTGCTCCACTCGCTCCGCCGAGTTGCGTCGTGTAATTGCTTCGGTTCACCTGAAATTCCTGAACCGCATCTTGGCTGACCGTCGGACGCACGCCACCAGCATCATCCTGTACTTCTCCGCCATCCACCGTGACACTGTTACCCCGTCCATTGCTGCCGTAGAACGAGAGTCCACTCTGCGGAGTTTGCTTCACGCGGAAGTCCTGGTCGTCGGCAATTCGGGTGGAGTCCGACACGCCCGGCAGTAGCAACGTGAAGGTGAGATAGTCGCGGCGGTCGATTGGCAAATTCTCGATGTAGTTCTCGGTTAGCGTGTTCGCTTGGCTACCTCGCTGCGTCTCAATCACGGCCGGCTCCGCGTTGACCACGACCTGTGTTGCGGCGGCGACAAGGGAGAGGCGGAAATCCGCGATGGTTATTTCGCCCACATTAACAGCCACTCCCTTTTGGATTTGGGACTGAAACCCGGCCTTCTGCACCGTGGCGTTGTACGTGCCTGGCGGAAGGTTCGTGAAGCGATACTGGCCGCTTGAATCCGTAACGACGGTGAAGTGAATGCCGCGGGTCGGATCTTCCGCCGTCACGCTCGTGTTAGGGACGACCCCGCCCGTCGGATCCGTCACGGTCCCGCTGAGACTCCCTGAGGTCCCCACGCCTTGAGCGAACACCGCTCGATTCACAAGAAGCACACCGAGCGTCAACACCAAGGCAAACGTGAATGAGATCAGTTTCCTCATTGTTCCTCCTTTGGGATCTTTCGAGTCCTGCGAGTGAGAACCGGTTGGATACGGGCGCTCGCGGAATACACAGCCGCTTCGGCAAAGAATCGCCAAGATGCGGCCGGGCTGTTAGAAATCAGAGTTCTCGGACTCTTGCGGGGCAACACCATGTTCAGCGTCCTCCCCGTGCCCGTCCATGAACTGCGGGGAATTTGCAGACTGCAGCGTTCAGCGAGATGCACCCCTGCGAAAAGCTCCCCGTCGGTTCGACGAATCCCGACCGCCCTGTCGCATCCTGAATTGTGAGTGTAGGTATCACATTAGAGTTACTAACGTCAATACGAAAACTGATGCAGCCCATCCATCTTTTCTATGGCGGCGGGAACGGAGTCACCCGGAGGGTCTGCGACGAAGCCTGCGGCAGACAGAAAGGCTCTCGTGTACTCATCTTGCAAACGCCGGCAGGAGAGAGGACGAGTCAGCGGGGGGTAAGAACGACGCGACCCGAGATTGCGCCCCTTCGCAATTCCGACAGGACTTCATTGGCTTGCGCCAGGGGCCGTGGTGTCACTTGCGAGCGAATTGTCCCGGCCGCCGCCAGCGCCAGCACTTCGCGCAGATCCTGGCGTGTACCCACAGAGGAGGCCTGAACACGCACTTCCGACGCCGCCATCGAGATGGCGGGAAAGCAGATAGATTCGGAGGGAAGTCCGACGACCAGGAGCATCCCGGCTCCCCTGACGCAAGGAAAGGCCGCATCATAGGCCGCTTTCGATGCCGAAGTAACAATCGCGGCGTGGACGCTACCTGCGCGGCGCAGTTCCTTGACAACATTTGTGTTTGTTGCGTTCAGAGTAGTGGAGGCCCCAAGACTTTTCGCCTGCACGAGCTTTTCTTCGGACACATCAACTGCGCTGACGATCGCTCCCAAACCGACGCCGATTTGAACCGCCAAGTGGCCCAGCCCACCAACACCGAACACCGCAAGGCGCTGACCCGGCTGGATATTGGCATGTTTCAGCGCTCGGTAAACCGTGACTCCCGCGCAGAATAGCGGTGCAGCCTCAATGGACGATAGCCCGCTGGGAATTTCTAGTGCATGACTCGCCGGTGCCTTGACGAATTCTGCGTATCCACCATTCACTGTTACACCCGTGACTTGTTGGTTGACACACAGATTCTCATTTCCTTCACGGCAATAGTCACACTCGCCACAACTCCAATGCAACCAGGGGACGCCCACAGAATCTCCCACTTTCAAGTGAGCGACGTGAGCGCCCTTTTCTACGACGTGGCCGGCCACTTCATGCCCGAGGATCAGAGGCTTTTTTGTAATGCGCACGATTTGCGGCCAATCGCCATCCGTCACATGCAAATCGGAATGGCAGACGCCGCAGGCATCCACTTCGATCAGCACCTCGTTCGGCCCGGGCTTCGGCCTTTCAACGTCTTCGATCGTTAATGGGCTTTTGAATTCGCGCAGGATGGCGGCTTTCATCCGGATCAACCTCGATGGATTCGCGGGGCGGGACTTGGTTTTTACTGAAGGAGCCCGGGAGTCCGCGCTTTGGACCTCGGCGTTCGCAATTCGGTTCTAGGGTCTTGCACCCCTCAAGAAAAACTCGACCGCGTTGCGGACGCGCTCCGTGAGTTTGTGCGGCCCGGTCAGGTCGACGGCCCATTGGCGGACCACGGTGTTGAAAAGCCCTTCCATGAATTCGGCTAGGTGTACGACTGGACAATCCTG
>JBAVUV010000870.1:0-1881 GCA_049696955.1 Candidatus Sulfotelmatobacter sp.
ACGACACGCTACGCAAACGACTCGATGATCCCAAACTATTCTGGCTTAAGGTCTTCGTGACACTCACGTTCACGTATGGTTTTCGGCGGTCGGAACTAATTGGCGCGAAGGTGGGTTACTTCGATAGCAAGGCGTCGGCGCTCACGCTGCCTGCTTTCACGACAAAGAACAAAATGGAACGCGTCGTCGATCTGAACCCTGACGGCGAGATTTATCGGATGCTCGTAAAACTCACGGAGGGTAGTAACGCTGATGCGTCGCTGTTCACCCGGAATGGCCGAGCTGTCAAAGACTATCGCGGTGAATGGGCCAAGCAGACATCGGACATTCGCGGTGGTTCCGGCAAGAACGGAGCGGTGACGTTGCATGATCTGAGGCGCTCGGCAATTACGAACATGAGTGAGAAGGGTGTAACAGCCGCGCAGGCAGGGACACATTTGACGGCAGACGTGTTCTCGCGCTACATTTCGCGGGACTTGAAAGAGCGCCGCAACACCGCTAAGATCATCGAAAGCTAAAGCCGGAGTGGCGGAATTGGCAGACGCGCACGACTCAAAATCGTGTGGGCTTACGCCCGTGTCGGTTCGACCCCGACCTTCGGCACCACCGTTTTCCCCTCATAATAGTTCTTGACTTTGCGCAGAAAGCATTTGTTGACTTTTGGACGGTGTTGTAGTATTGTGTTTGCTGGTAAGGTTGTCGTCCCTCTCGTACGTCGGCGGCGAGAGAACATCACAACGGCAGCCAGCATCTCCCCGCCACATTGGGTTCAATTCCCCGCGAGAACGAGTCGGCTAAACGGGCAGCAATAGTCGGCGGTCGCGGTTCTGGTTGAACAAAGCCTCGCCTAGAACCTGCTAGAGCGTGAGCACCGTGAGTCAGCCCAAACGGGCGAGGCTTCGTGCTCATGCCAAATTCAAGAACCGCAGTCGCAGTCCCGTCCCCAGTTCCACAGATAGAACCTTTACTCGTCACCACCGCACGAGCCGCTGAACTCTTGTCGGTAAGTGCTTGGGAAATCCGCAGGCTCGTCCGGAAAGGTCTACTCCCGCACAAAAAGCTATCGAAGACTGATTGGAGAATTCCCCTTCGCGCTGTGCGCGCTTTCGCCGAGGTGCGTTCATGAGTACGAAATCCCAGCGTCGTGACCGCTATCGGAAAAGGCTTGCCGTCGAATTGTGGTTCCCTCATGCCCATGATTTGGAGCTGATCCACGTGCCGCTGCCTTTGAAGTCCACGATCCGCGCAAAGATCGCGCCATGGGTCGCCAACCTCACGCCAGCCGTTAGCGTACTTACTCTCGATCCCACACCGCCACTTCAAGGCATTCGAGGCGGCGATTGCTGGAATGTGGCGCAAAGCTTCGTGTTAACTGCCGACGTTCCCTCGGTGCTTCTCGTCGAGGGTGTATGGGCTCGATCTCACACCAACACATTCGTCGAGAAGTGCGAAGAGGATGAATTCGCCGTGCCGCATTCGTGGGTAACGGTGGATGGGTAACGCTATCGCGTAACGGGACGGCACTCTTCTCCGGCACGGACACGACGAGCGATGCTGATGGAACATCGAGCGCGAAGATTGGTTTCGAGTTTCTAGGTGGGAAGCGCGACGCAGACGGATTCGCGCGGTGATCGCAGCGACTTGGAAGTGGGTTGCGAATCGAGGCTTCGGTTTCATTATCGACGCCGAACGCGTTCGATATTTTGTTCACCACAGCGGCATCAACGGCAAGACTAAGCCGTTCGTAGGCGCACAAGTATTGTTCGACATCTGCCCTGAAAAAGAGGGCGCGAATCCTTCTGCAATGGACGTGGACATCATCGCATCCGTAGTCGGAGAGGTGCGCTAATGCCTTTCGAACTCTACACAGAAGAGAAACGC
>JBAVUV010000871.1:0-7201 GCA_049696955.1 Candidatus Sulfotelmatobacter sp.
GGTAAGCCACCAGTTGAGCATCCAACCCACGATGCAGATCAATGCGGCAATTGGAAAAAACAAAATGATACCTAGCCCTGATCGCGGGTTTTCCGACGTTGAAACAAAACTGACGAGAATTGCTGCACCGCCGAAGGCAAGAATCACCGATAGCAACAACGCGATACGTAGTAAGTTGAGACCGAAAAGAGCACGAATTGGCCGCTGTTCTTGTGTACCGGATTCCTTGGCCGGGAGCAGAACAACGTCTCCACGGAAATGGGAGAATAGAGCACGTACCGTCGCGAGACGGCCCACGGAAGCCGCGATAATCCAAAGCAAGGAAAGCGCCAGAGCCGCGAGCAAAGCCGCCAGGACGGCCCGATCTATGCTGCCACGAAGGATATGCGCGATCGCCCGGCCGACTAGAGCGGGCTGTCGCGTCGACAATAAGGCCGCATCGGCATTGCTGACGGGCAACGTGTCGAGATATTCGATGCAGTAAAAGAAAAACAATGCTGCGGCGGTTGCACCAAGAGCCCATCGCCAGGAAATCTCGGCAAAAGTCAGCGATGGCCGGCGAAATGCGGCGCGGAAGCCTTCGATTGTGGGCGATGGCTGGGACATTCAATTTTTGTTTCGCGTACTCTTGCGGTTCGTAAATCGGCTTCTTAAGCAGGATAGCGCACATCCCAAAGGCAGCGCTTACGGTATGTGTAACCGATACACAAATCTTCAACAAACTTTACACTCATCTCCTCGCGATATCTGCATCCGATCGTGAGGGTTGAACATCTCTTGGAGAGCAAGCTTGAATAAGCTTCAGGAGAAAAGTGGAAATGAAATTTGCTAAATATTTGGCTTTATTCGTAGCTGTAGCGCTGGTGTTCTCGTTAAGCGCGTTCGCCAAGGACATTCATTCTGGGAAGTTCACTCTGTCCGATCCGGTACAAGTCGGTTCTACGCAACTGGCTCCTGGCAACTACAAGGCGGAATGGAATGGTCCGGCCGATAATGTGAAGATCGAGATCATACAAAACGGCAAGACCGTCGCCACGACACAGGGAAAACTGGAAAATTTGCAGAAACCGTCTCCCTATGATGCGGTGCTCACGAAGACGCTTGCCAACAATACGAAAGCGCTTGACGAAATAGAGTTTGGGAACCACACGCAGACTCTGGTGTTGTCAGGAGAGTAAGCTATTTCATTCACTCGGATACGGGTTCGCCTTTGCGAACCCGTTTTTCTTTTCGTTTGGCGTGCTCTTTACTTGACAACGATATTTACGAGTTTTCCGGGAACGTAAATCTTCTTCACGATTTGCTTGCCGGCGATCGCCGATTTCACTCTTTCATCGGCGAGCGCGCGTTCGACAACCACGCTCTCCGCGGCATCGGCCGGCACTACGATACGACCGCGCAATTTACCGTTCACCTGCACGGGGATTTCAAGTTCCTCTTCTTTGGCGAGCGCGGGATCGTATCTTGGCCAGGGAGCTTTGAGCAAGCTTCCCCGTTCGCGGATCATCTCCCAGAGTTCGTGGGCGAGATAAGGAGCAAAAGGGGCGAGCAACAAAATTAAGCTGCGTTGGACCTCAGCAAGAAGAGCTGACGAGGTGCTGCTGGCCTGCGACGCTGTTTCCTCGTAGGAGTGAAGAGCATTCACCAACTCCATAATGGCCGAGATGCAAGTGTTGAAGTGCCAGCGGCCCTGAAAGTCATCGCTGACACGCTTGATCGTTTGGTGGAGTTTGCGCAGAATCTGGCGCTCGGCCGGCGATAGAGACGCGGCAGACAAACTCTCCGCGGATGCATCGCGAGTATTTGCGGCATTTCTTACGACGAAGCGATAGACTTTGCCCAGAAATCTTTGGATGCCTGCAATGCCGGAATCCTGCCAGTCGAGGTCGCGATCCGGTGGCGCGGCGAAGAGGCTGTACAGGCGCGCGGCATCGGCGCCATAGCGCGCAACCATTTCATCCGGGCTGACGACATTGCCCAAACTCTTCGACATCTTTGCGCCGTCTTTGATCACCATGCCTTGGGTAAAGAGGCGCTCGACGGGTTCGTCGTTGGTAATGAGACCGAGATCGCGCATGAACTTCGTCCAAAAACGCGAGTAGATCAAATGCAAGATGGCGTGCTCGACGCCGCCAATGTATTGATCAATGGGGAACCAATACTGTGCAGCCTTCGAGTCAAACGGCGCGCGGTCGTTGTGCGCATCGGTATATCGGTAGAAATACCAGGATGAATCGACAAAGGTGTCCATGGTATCGGTCTCGCGGCGCGCCGGACCTCCACACTTCGGGCACGTCGCGTTGACGAATTCCGGCAAACTGCTAAGAGGCGATCCCAGAGCGTGTCCAATGTCGACGTTCTCGGGCAAAATTACGGGCAAATCTTTTTCCGGCACAGGGACAATGCCGTCTCTTTCGCAATAGAGCATTGGAATCGGCGTGCCCCAATAGCGCTGCCGCGAGATTCCCCAATCTTTCAAACGATACGTGACCGTGGCTTTTCCGAAATTATTCTCTTCCGCAAACGCTGACATTTTCTTGATGGCTTCCGCGCACTCAAGGCCGCTATAAGGCCCAGAGTTAATCAACATGCCATCGTGGGAGACGAACGGAAGCGCAGGCTCAGTCATGGTTTCTTCCGGATCGTTCGCAATGGGAAGAACCACGAGACGGATTTCCAGCTTGTATTTCTTCGCGAACTCATAATCGCGTTCGTCATGCGCAGGCACGCTCATAATGGCGCCGGTGCCGTAATCCATCAGGATGTAGTTAGCTACCCAGATAGGAATCTTTTCCTTGTTAAACGGGTTGATGGCATAGCGGCCAGTCGGCACACCGTGCTTTTCAATTTCGCCGATATCGCCAGCTTCCTTGGCTTTGCGCTGCTCGGCGATGAGCTGATCGACTTTGGTGCGGAGATCGGGATTGGCCGCAGCGAGATCGCCAACAATGGGATGCTGTGGCGCGAGTTGTACTGAAGTGGCGCCGAAGATGGTATCGACACGCGTGGTAAAGACGCTGATCGTCCCGCCTGCCGGGCCGAATCCGCCGCGGTTTTCCGGATAGTCAACCTTGAAATCGACCAGCGTGCCCTCACTGCGGCCGATCCAGTTCCGCTGCATGGTGCGGACTTTTTCTGGCCAGCCGTCGAGTTTTTCGAGATCGCGCAATAACTCATCGGCATACTTCGTAATGCGCAAAAACCATTGCTCGAGTTCGCGCTGTTCCACGAGCGTATCCTCGTGGCGCCAGCAACGGCCGTCGACAACCTGTTCGTTGGCGAGAACCGTGCAACACTTCGGACACCAGTTAACCCGGCTGTTCTTACGATAGGCTAATCCCTGCTCGTAAAACTTGAGAAAGAACCACTGATTCCAGCGGTAGTAATCGGGCATGCAGGTGGTGACTTCGCGGGACCAGTCGTAAGCGAAGCCAAGGCGATTCATCTGCGCCTTCATTTTGGCGATGTTGCCGAGCGTCCACTGGCGCGGCGGCGTGTTGTTCTGGATGGCCGCATTTTCCGCGGGCAGGCCGAAGGAATCCCATCCCATTGGATGAAGCACGTTATAGCCGTTCATCCACATATAGCGGGCGAGAGCGTCACCGATCGAATAGTTGCGTACGTGTCCCATGTGGAGCGCGCCAGAGGGATACGGCAACATTTCGAGCACGTAGTATTTCTTTTTTTCGGAGCCGGAGGGGTCCGCCGCGTAGAGATTCGGCTCGTTCTGCCAGCGCTCGAACCACTTGCTTTCGACGCGCTGGGGATTGTAGCGGTCATCGTTGCGGTCGTCGTTGCGGTCGTCGTCGCTTCGTCGACCCGCGCCTGCGGTCATCGCTTCCGTTTCCTGCAATTTGTCTTGCGGCGGCATAGAGGGTCAGAGCTGCTCGACGTAAACTTTACATTTTACAATGAGGTGGCTCAGGAGTGTGCAAAGACTAGCCTAGCTCGGGTTTCCAGCTCGGGTTTCCAGCTCAGGATCAATGATCGCCGCATCCAACGAGGTCGCACCCACGCTATCTCTTTCTCTGGCTCGCCAGCGACCGATGCGGCAATTTGTCGTAGTCGCGGGCATAAGCGCGAAGGCCGAAAGCCGGCGTACTCTTGGTGTAGCCAGCAACCAGTTGGTCCTGGTAATGGTCTAGATAAAAGTCAAAAGGATCGCGCGGATCCGCATCAATCATAATGAGATCGGAATCGTGCATGGTCAGCTTGCCAAAGCGCATGTCGCCGTGGCGAAATGCCAGATAGTTTCCCGGTTGTTTTGCGGCGAAGTTCTCGCCCGGGGCTTTACCGAAGACCAGCACAATATCGTTGCCCTGCAAGCGCACGGCAGTAACTCTTCCTTGAATATGAGGTGGCGGAAGAATTTCTTCGGGATTGAGAATCAAGTCATCTTTGTCAGCGGAGATGCCTTGAATCTTTTTTGTGTTGATCATGCGGGCGATGTCGATGCCCAATAAATCCAAAAGGCCTTTCACGGGTAGATGTGCGGCTTTCAGGTGTTCCGTGTGCAAGCGAATCCGTCCATCTTGCTCTACCGTGAGCACACCTGTAGTTTCGAATGAAACGTCGCCCTTCTGGGGAAGCTTACCTTTTATGACGAGTTGATTGTTCCTGCTCTGGATGCTTAAGTCCCTGATGGGAGCATTTGAGCCAGACAATACGTTTTGGTTGAGCACCTGTGCCAAGGCATCGCAGCTGATGGCAATTTCAGCCGATGCCAAAGCCAGGGTGAAAGAATTCTTATCGTCAAAGACAACTACTTCTCCGGATTTTGTGGGAAGGAGTTCCCCCTGAAGTCGAACCACGTGTACGGCAATCGGCTCAGTGTAGTGATAGATGACGTTCTTCATCGCAATCTGGACGTGAGCTTCCGCGCTCCCGCTGGACTGCGCGGATGCGCGATTTCCCAGGAACAAAAATCGGACGCCGACGAGAACAAAAAAGAAACAGATTGCGCACAAGTTCTTTTTAGTCATGGGAAATAGGATGCCACGAAAGTTAAAACGGCAGGTTAGGAGACTAGCTTCTTCAGGGCTGCAACATTCTTGCGGTCATCGCCAGGCTGGTCAATAGGAGTTTCGGCAATAAAGGCAGCATGGGCGAGGCGCAGGTCGTTCAGCAGAATCCGAAATGGTTCGGTGCCGATCGTTCCCTTCCCAATGTGCTGATGGCGGTCAAGCTTCGATCCGCGAGCGGCTTTGGCGTCGTTGCAGTGGATTACTTTCACATTATTTAAGCCAACGGTGGCGTCGAGCTGTTGCAGGGTTTGGTAGATACCTTCTTCGTTGACGATGTCGTAGCCGGCAACGTGCGTGTGACAAGTGTCGATGCAGGCGGCGATGGGCACGATACCCTTGAGGCGGTCGATGACTTCGGCAACCTGCTCGAAGCTGCCGCCCAGCGAAAATTCCGCTCCGGCGGTATTTTCGATGAGGATGGTGAGCCCTGCGGAAGCGAGGTCGAGGCCTTGCGTGGAGGCGGCAATGGCGGCGGCGGTTTGTAGGAGTCCGGCCTCGCGATCGGAACCGCGAAATGAGCCGGGATGCAAGACGAGGTAGTCGGCGCGCATCGCGAGTGCGCGTTCCACTTCTCCGCGGAAGGCTTCGATGGATTTCTTGAGAAACAGTTGATTCGTGCTGGCCAGGTTCACCAGGTAATTGGTGTGGATGACCAGCGGCTTGAGGTCATACCTGGCCCGAAGACGCATCATTTCCTCGCAAAATGGATGGCTGAGTTCATAAGGCGCCCACTGGCGAGGACTGGAAGAAAAAACTTGCAGCGTGTTGCAGCCCAGGCGATAGGCACGCTCGGCGGCATTGTGGATTCCTCCAGCGGTGGAAGTGTGAATTCCAATACGGCGGGACGTGAGGCGGGGCGGACGTTTTGGTGCGGGACCGGCCAGAATATCTTGCTCGCGGGCCATGGAGCGTGGCATGAGGAAAGTATAAGTCGAGACGAAGATTTCGCGGACGTAGCTTGTCTACGGCCGCTGTGTTTGCGGTGCAGCGGCGGCGACGGTAGACTTGACGGGCTGGCTACGCACTGGCTACGCGGGACGGTTAGTCGAGCTTCGCTCGGCATGGACAGATGGGGTCGCCTGTGCCTACCTGATCCGTGGTGGTTGGCGAAAGGTGAATCTATGCTAGTCGTGATGAAGGCGCATGCCACCGAAGAGCAGGTACGCGGCGTCTGCGAAAAAATTGAGAAGCTGGGGTATCGCGCGCATGCCATGCCGGGAGCGCAACGCACGGCGATCGGTATCACCGGAAACAGGGGCGAAGTGGAACAGGGAACGCTGGAAGAAATGCCAGGCGTGCAGGAAGTCATTAAGGTTTCCAAGCCTTACAAACTGGTCAGCCGAGACCTTAAGGAAGACAACACGATCATCCGTTTTTCCGGGACGGCCGCGACCATCGGCGGCCCGGGCCTGGCGATTGTGGCAGGACCGTGCGCCATCGAAAGCCGCGAGCAAGCCTTTGCCGTGGCCGAGCGGGTACATCGCGCGGGGGCGCAGTTTTTTCGCGGCGGAGCATATAAGCCGCGGACGTCGCCTTATTCGTTTCAAGGATTGGGCGAAGAAGGGTTGCGGATCATGGCAGAGATTCGCGATCAGTATGGAATGAAGATTATTACGGAAGCAATCGATAACGAGTCGCTGGACCTGGTGGAAGAGTATGCCGACATGATCCAGATCGGGGCGCGGAATATGCAGAATTTCTCGCTGCTGAAGCGCGCTGGACGGGCGAAGAAGCCGGTGCTGCTGAAGCGCGGCATGTCGGCGACACTGGAAGAATTTCTGATGGCCGCGGAATATATTTTGAGTGAGGGCAATTACAACGTCGCGCTGTGCGAGCGCGGAGTGCGGACCTTTGCCGACCACACGCGCAACACTCTCGATTTGAGTCTGATTCCCGCGGTGCAACGGTTGAGTCATCTGCCGATTTTCGTTGATCCCAGTCATGGAACCGGGAAGCGAAATAAAGTTACGCCTTTGTCGCGTGCGGCGGTGGCTGTGGGAGCTGACGGATTGATGGTGGAAGTGCACAACAACCCCGACGAAGCCATGTCAGATGGTCCGCAGTCTCTGTTCCCCGATCAGTTTGATGAGCTGATGACGCAGGTGCGGCAGATTGCGGCGGTTGTGGGCAGGACAGTGCCGGGGATTGGTATTCGGGAGACGGTCGGAGTCAAGTAG
>JBAVUV010000872.1:0-1646 GCA_049696955.1 Candidatus Sulfotelmatobacter sp.
ATCCTGCCCGCGCTGAGATCGGTGATAAATGTTTTCGCGAAAGCGCGTTGCGGCTTGGCGGCCTGGAACATCATGAACCCGCCCGCGCCGGCCGCGCCCCAGCCCGCAAGGCTGATGATTCCAAGAATAAGCCCCGCGATCGCCATGCCGCGGCCCTTGACGCCCGGTTTTCCGGTCTCGGCGATACCGATGATTTCCGTGATGACCGCCACCAAACCCGTGAGGCCCGGAATGCACATGACCAGACCGCAAACCAGGCTGCAGACCGCCGCGCCGCTCGTCTTCGTCATAGCCGGAAGCGAATATCCCTGCGGCCCGAATCCCTGAGGTGGATAACCCGGTGGAACTCCCGGTTGCCCGCCCGGTGGATATTGAGACATGGATGGCTCCTTTGTTGGTTCCCAACACTCTAGCCGGTCGCCACCCGGCGTCAAAAATGCGAGCTGCAAACCGCCCTTCGCCACAGGGCAATCGCATGTAGCCATTATTCCCTTTCTTCCCCCTCCCCTGGTACTCCGGGGGAGGGTTGGGTGGGGGTCTTCTCCTTGGTTCGGGCTACATGCGATTGCCCTGCCCTACGCTAAAACCACGAACTTCGGCTTAATTTGCTGCCGAACGTACGTTCGAGTGATGTCCATCTGCCCCTCCGCCCCCGGCTTGCCATGCGTTGTCAGCCACTTTTGTCCGCGCTCGAAGAAACCATCAAAATCCGACTGGCTCATCTCCCCTGCAAAATACGTTTCGCGCCGAACCGGAATCACCCGGCAAATCGGTTCGCCCTTGCGAATTCGAATTCGCTTCTCGCGCCGATCCAATTCCAGAACCACATGCCAGGGATAGCTGGCCGGATACCAGTCCGTCTCCACCACCGCCGACATCGCGCGATACGGCCGCCATTGATTCGGAACCTCCGTCATTAGCAGCATCTCATTCGGATCGGTTTTCAAGAAGAGAAATGAACTGACCTTCACCTGGTTGTTGATTTGAGAATAAACATTGTCGCTGATCGCGTGCGGCAGTTTCTGGCCCTTCTCCCAGAACCAGGCATATTGCTGCCTTAGCGGATTCCCACCCGATTCCTCGCTCGCGGCATATCCAAAATCGCTTTCAACAATGATGTCCTTTTGGACGCTCCACTCTCCACGTTTTTGCACAAACGTAAGATCGAAATTCGCCAGCAGATCAAATCCCAGCCCATTGGCCGCCCGAATCGGCGGGCATTCTTCCGGCCACCCGTGGCCCTTGGGCCGCTTGACATAAACCTCCCGCGCTGCCCGCGGGGCGAACAAGTCCTGATGGAATTTGTAGTAGTGGAGCATGGCGGTGGATGGTATCAGCCGCCCGAATCGTTGACGATGGCCGGTACATCCGCATATTGTGCCCGCTCCTAGGCAGCCTCGCTCGACTCGCACAATCGTAAAAGGCCCCGTCGTCTAGAGGCCTAGGACACGGCCCTTTCAAGGCCGCGACACGGGTTCGAATCCCGTCGGGGTCATCCCCCTGGTCTTGCAGGGAATCGCAGGATCGAGAATCGCTCGGAAGCTCCGAGCGATTCTTGTTTTCGCATTGGAGTTCGCAAGATCGGCTGCAACAGGCATATGAGATCTTTGAGTAGTTCAGGAACACGGCGGCTGAAGCCTCTGCGC
>JBAVUV010000873.1:0-2014 GCA_049696955.1 Candidatus Sulfotelmatobacter sp.
TCCGGTGGCATCGCGTCAGCCAGCATTGGTTTTTCCTCCTGTGATTCCGTTAATCAGCGCGAACGAACTCCTGGGATTCAAAACCCGATCAGGCTCGGGGGGCACGTGAGTTTCTGCTCCAACTCCAGTTGCGTAAGGGTCGTCTTTGATTTGAGACCGACCTCTCGGTTTCGTGATCCCATTAATCAGCGTGAAGCCCACCGCTACGTTCACATCGCCAGCCTTAGCGTCAGGTTCGACGTACTGGCCATATTCAGCAGCGAGCTTCAGGTATTCCCTGCGCTCTGACCATGCAACGACATCCCGTTGGTCTGTCACGACACCCTCTTTCTGGAAAAACTTCGTCTCATGCGCCGAAACCCCTTCAGCAATTCGCTTCGTCAACAGGTGCGCTGGCACAGCTTGCTTGATCAGTCGCGCAAAAGCGGCCCTGACGGATTGGTTCTCGATGCGTGCCGGGGATGTCGATTCGGCATACTGCGCGTAACGCTTCGCTTCGCGTTTCGTCATTCCTTGAGTACGGCCCTCTAGGTACTTCTTTTGCCGTGGCTGCAATTTGGTAAAGTCTGTCGTCGCCATTTTTCTTTCGTTCTACCTGCCTGCGTTCATGCCGGTGATTTTCAGCGTTCTTCACCGCTCCCACGGTTGCGCCTGGGTTGCATTTCTGGCCGTACTTTGCCGGATTCTGCCGAGTTAAGTTGTTTAAGTTCTTTGGAGTCAGTCCCGGTTGGGTGACTCATAATCCGTAGGTCCGTGGTTCGAGTCCACGCGCCGCCACCAAAGTTTACGCTCTGCTAGTTGAATAATTTTCTCCTGCCCCGAAACGATCCGCACTTTCGAGCCACCATTTAAATGTGGGCGGTATGACTCTTTTCTGCCCAGAAAATATCAACCCCAGCTGTACGCGAGTGATGTGGCACGCAAATTTTTCCCGAGGAGAACACCATGACTATCCGTCCGAAGCTAATCCTGGAGCTCTTTGCCGTTTTCGTTTCAGTGGCCAGTTGTCCATCCTTCGCCCAGAATCAGGACGTCCTTACCCCCGATGCTGCAACGACAGTCACAACGACCGGCGGCACGGCGAACTATCTGCCAAAGTTCAGCGGAGCCGCGACGATTGTCGATTCGGCGGTGTTTCAGTCGGGCACGTCGCCGTTCAAGATCGGCATCAATACCACCGCTCCGGCGACCACGCTGGACGTTAACGGCGGCGGCACCATTCGCGGTACACTGGCGCTGCCGGCCACGGGCGCGGCCACGGCCACAGCAGGCAGTAACTCGCAAGGACTGAACCTGGTGGCGTCTTCGTTCAGCAGCACCAGCAGCGCGGCGGTGAACCAGACGTTTCGCTGGCAGGCCGAGCCCGCCGCAAATGACACCACGGCCCCGTCAGGCACGCTGAACCTGCAATACGGACTGGGCGCAGCCACGCCCAGCGAGACTGGATTGAAGATCAGCAGCAAGGGCATCTTCACCTTCGCCCCCGGCCAGACCTTTCCAGGAGGGGGCCCTTTCTGCATCGCGACGGCCGGCGGCTTCGGCAGCGGCGGCACGACTTTCGTCGGGCCAGGCTTTACTGTGCCAGCGGAGAACAAGTGCACTCCGTGGTCGGGCTTCACAAAGACGGCTTCCACGGTAATCTTAAATACGAGCGGCGCCGCATGTCTTTCGAGCACTGGTAAGACGCTGACGGTCAGCGTTTCCAGCGCCGACCCCGACTACTTAGGTACTAATCCGGCATCGGATTACATCCAGTTGACCCGGGTGTCGTCAACGGGATCGTTCAGCGGTGGCACAGATCAGGGTGAATTCGCTGGAAGCGCAGACCAGGTAACCTGCACGTCGAGTCTTTTGTCACTCCCTGACACCCACGACTAACCGGTCATGCACTGATTTGTGAGAAATGGAGGTGCGTTAAGAGCCCTGTTTTGGGGTCTGATTTTTCGGCGAATCCGCTTTTTCATTGGCGCTTGGAGTGATGATGGCGTAGCCACGCGCTATTCGTATACAACAC
>JBAVUV010000874.1:0-10148 GCA_049696955.1 Candidatus Sulfotelmatobacter sp.
AGAGTTCCTTACCATCGCCCCGCCATCTGGGCTGATCTCCTCCGGTGTTCGACACCTGCCATTTCCCATGTGCTTCGGGAAAAGAGGTTACATAAATCTCCCATCGTCCACTCTCATTGGAGGAGTACGCTACCCACTTGCCGTCCGGTGAGAAGCGGCCGCTCTTCAAAGTTGAGGCCGCTTTGAGAAACTGAGTGGCTCGGAGTTCCGGAAACGTCAAAAACCACAGGTCTGGGCCGCGCCCGTAGAGCACATATTTTCCATCGCGCGACCAGTCGGTCGGAAATCGATCAGGACCATCCTGCGGAATGACCTTCTCCTCTTGTCCTCCATTGGTATCCTTCAAATACAAGTCGAACTTGAGTTCGCGATTTGACGCAAAAACGGTTCGACTTCCATCCGGACTCCAGATCGGCAGTGAGTCCAACGCGGGATCAAACGTCAGCCGTTTCGCGCTCCGGGTTTCGAGATCGTAAGTCCAGATGTCCGTATTCTGGCTGGCAGGATCGGTTGTATCTGACGCTACGGCTCTGCCGTTCGGCGCGAGCATTATGTTGCCGTAGATGCCGGCGTCCAGCGCGATTCCAATCTGTTGGCCTTTACGGTCAAACCACAGCACCTGAGAGGCGCCGGAATCTGCATTTCTTTGGGCGACGAGCAATCCAGTAGTGGAAGCGGCAAATACCGCTTCAGAAATCCGCGGGAAAAATTGAACATCCGTAAGGAGGGGAACAGGCTCTCCGGTCAGCTCCAATTTTCTCGTGTCGAAGTGTTGCACGAAGAGGGTCCGATCCCGATAAAAGAGCAGATATCCCGGGGCGGCAAAGGCCGCGTTGCCTTTCGCTCTGACCACAAGCCGCTTCTCATTCGAATTCAGCGAACCGGTATAGATAGAATAGAGGTCTCTTCGTCCCGAAAGATTAATCGCGGAATACAAATAATGGACTCCGTCTGGCAGGAATGCCGGCCAGCGGTTGCTGTCTTCGTTCAAGGTTTTGTCCGGAACTGTGACCTGAGTCGGCGTTCCCCCTGACGCTGAAATTCGATAGAGGCCGACTCCCAGCGTTCCGCTAGGCGTAAAAAGGATGACGCCATCCTTGTTCCAAGTGCCACCGCGTCCTGTGGATGCATCGCACAGTGTCTGCACCGGGCCGCCAGCTAGATTCAGCTTCTTCAGTTTCCCATCTGCGAAGAACCCCAGCGACCGCCCGTCAGGAGACCAGAAGGGGAAGCTGGCACCTTCCGTGTTGGCAAGGTTGGTCGCCTCCTGCGATCCCGGTTCATATATCCAGAGGACGTTATTTCGCTCGGATTCTCGGTGCCCAACAATAGCTACCGTATGGCCGTTGGGAGACACAGCAACAGCTCGCGCCGCGAACGGGAGGGGCGCGAAAAAGTATGTCGTTTGCTCCGTGCCTTTCGATCCGCGCCACAAGAGAAATGACGCGATCAGCAGGAGGGCAAGTAGGCTTGCGATCAGCCAGGCCAGCAGTTCGCGGTTGTTTCCATTTTTTTTGGTGGGATTGACCACCGGTGTCCCGCTCTGAGCAATCCACTTTAACTGCAGCGCGATGTCTTGCGCGGACTGAATGCGGTCGTCAGGATTCTTCGCGAGGCACGCAGTCACGATGTGCTCGAACGCCGGGGGGGTCAGCGGCTGCGATGTGGAAATTGGTTCCGGTTCTTTTTCGAGAATCGCGCTTGCCACGCTAATCTGGCTCTTGCCCTCGAATGGCCTTGCGCCGGTTACCATTTCGTAAAGAACGGCTCCCAGCGCAAACAGGTCCGATCTCGCGTCTGCCTCCTTACCCTCAATCTGCTCCGGCGACATGTACTGGATCGTCCCGATCATCGTACCCGCTGTTGTGAGCGGAGAGACGGGACTGGCTTGGCTCATCGTCCGGGCCGCCGACAAAAGAGGCGCGCTCGATGCCGCGGAGCCCAAGCCTCCAACCGCGGACTTCGCCAGCCCGAAGTCCATTAGCTTCGCGCCGCCCTTCGTCAGCATGATGTTCCCCGGCTTCAGATCGCGGTGCACGATCCCCTGGCGGTGCGCCACGGCAAGCGCCTCGGCTACGGCAATCCCAATCTTTAGAATTTCGCTCAGCGGCAAAGCTCCTTTACGAAGCCGCTCAGCCAGAGTTTCCCCTTCGAGAAACTCCATTACCAGATAGTCATCGCCGTCCTGTGAGCCGATGTCGTAAAGATGGCAGATGTGCGGATGGTTCAGCGAAGAGATGGCTCGAGCCTCGCGTTCCATGCGCTGCTTCAGTTCCGGCGAAGAAGAAAGGTGGGAAGCCAGAACTTGAACCGCAACGGTGCGATCCAGGCGGACGTCCCTCGCGCGATACACCTCGCCCATCCCGCCAGCGCCCAGCGGCGATTGAATCTCGTAAGGGCCTAGTTTCGTGCCAGAGGTAAGCGCCATGCGTGGGCGTAATTATAGCCTGTGCAGCACGTTGCACGCGGATGGCAATGATTCTGGGTGTGTTGTCGGCAAACCTTACCTTACCGGATTACGGAAGGGTTGCCTGCGATCCAGGCATAATCCGCAGTCGCAGGTTCATTGCTAGCGCCCGTCATCCACTGCAGGTGCTAGTCTGACGTAGTAACCAATGAACAACGGCGACACACAGGCGACTTGGAAGTATCACGATGGCACGAAGCAGTCCTACTGGAGTATTCGTAACAATCCTCACTTCCTAGACTGGGCGAATCGGCCGCAGCCTTTCAAAATCTATCCGAAGATAAAGCCGCTTCCGCTTCCGCGGGACGTGCCGCAAACAGGAGTGGCTGCGCTCTCCGCGATCTCAGAGCCAGTGCCCTCATCGCGGACCGATTCGGTCTCTGACCTTCAGGATCTGGCGCGCATTCTCTATTTCTCAGCGGGGATTACCAAACAGCGCGCACATCCAGGCGGAGAAATCTATTTTCGCGCCGCAGCCTGCACCGGGGCGCTCTACGAGATCGAGCTGTACGTCGTTACTGACGATCTCGCGGGAGTGGATGCCGGCGTGTATCACTTCAATCCAGCGGATGTAGCGCTACGGCTTCTGAGAAAAGGTGATTTTCGCGGAAACCTGGCTCAGCCGACGGCGATGGAACCCGCGGTGGCTCACGCGCCGACGACTATCGTTTGCACCGGCACGTACTGGCGGAACGCCTGGAAGTACCAGGCCCGCACCTATCGGCATTTCGGTTGGGACAACGGAACCCTGCTGGCAAATATGCTGGCCGTCGCGGGAGCTTCGGGACTGCCGGCCGAGATCGTGCTAGGGTTCGTGGACGCCGAAGTGAACCGTCTGCTTGATCTCGACACGCGGCGGGAGGTTTCCTTGTGCCTGGTACCGATCGGTCGCACGTCGGAGAATTCGCTGCCAGAACTGAAACAGGCACCGGCGCTTGGTCTGGAGGTGATTCCGCTTTCACGGCGCGAGACCGAATATCCCGCGATGCTTGAAATGCACGACGCGTCTTCGCTTGCGTCGGTAGAGGAAGTAGCTCAGTGGCGCGGGAAGGCACCAGTCCTTAAATGTCCTTCTCTGGCGGGCGAGGCAGTTCGCCTCCCGCGATTGCCGGAAGAAGAACAATCGAGGGACACGATTGAGCAGGTAATCCTGCGCCGCGGCTCTACGCGAACGTTCGATAAGGCGGCAGCCATCACGCTGGCGCAAGTTTCTGTGATTCTCCACCACGCCACGCGAGGCCTTCCGGCTGATTTTCTTAGGCCTCCCGGCGAGCAGCTCAACGATCTTTACTTGATCGTGCATTCAGTGCAGGGACTCAAGCCGGGCGCTTACTTTTTCCGACGTGAGCAGAATACCCTGGAGCTTTTGAAGGAAGGGAACTTCCGCGCCGAGGCCCACCACCTTGGACTTGAGCAGGAATTGCCGGCAGACGCCTGCGTGGACATCTTCTTTCTCGCCGATCTAAGAGGCATTCTGGAGCGATATGGAAATCGCGGCTACCGCGCCGTCCAACTCGAGGCGGGTGCCATTGGTGGCAGGATCTACCTGGCTGCGTATGCCCAGCACCTGGGCGCGACCGGGCTGACCTTCTTCGACGATGATGTGATTAGCTTCTTTTTACCGCACGCAAGAGACAAGAGTGCGGTCTTCCTGCTCGCGATTGGCAAGCCGCTGAAACGCAAACCACAGTAGGGCCAACTCCCGGACTGTCGGCAACTCTTACCTTGGGATTACTTCAAAGTAGCCCGTCAACCGCCAAGCAACGGGCCTTCAGATCACCCGTACCACTGCCAATGTCGCATCATCGGTCTGATGCCCTTTGGAGAAGTCATCCATAGAATTGAAGCTCAAATTGACGAGGTCTCCCGCGTCTTGAGAGCATTGCGCTGCGGAGGCGGCTGCTTTCAATAAGCCTTGAACTCCCCATTCCTCCCCATCCTGATTTGTCGCTTCGATGAGTCCGTCTGTGAAGGCAATCACCAAATCACCAGTTTCGATTGGAACGGAACCCTCTCCATATTCCGAATCAGCGAACAGTCCGACTGGGGCGCCACCCGTTTCGAGGCAGTGCATTGAGCCATCTCGCCGAATAACCACCGGCGGATTATGTCCAGCATTTACATAGCGCAGAAAGCGCGTCGAGCTATCGAATACTCCGTAGAACAAGGTTGCATATCGGTCCCTGGAGGACGAGGTGTATACCTGATGATTCACCACCTTGAGCAGAGCGGCCAGGTCGTCGCCGGTGAACAATGCCGCGGTCCGAAGGGAGGACTGCACATTGGCGATCATGAGTGCCGCGGCCAGACCTTTGCCCGAGGCATCTCCCACGACCAGTGCCAGGCAATCGTCCTTAAGCGCGATAAAATTGTAGCAATCGCCGCCCAGCGCCCGAACTTGACGGCAGCGGGCGCTGTAGTCGAAAGAATTGCTAACGGTACAGGGCGCCTGCATAAATCCCTGCTGCACATCGCAGGCCAGTACCCAGTCCTGGCTAACGTCCACTACCATTTCGTCGGTTGTCATTCTTGCCTCTACTTGTTTGTCGGTTCTGGCGCACCGAAATCGACATCGGGTGGTGACTCTTGGCCATGAAATATTTCTGACGAAGATGTAGAGAATGACAGGACGGCTCCGACTACAGGGTGAAGGCGCAGATCGCAAGCGCTATGACGACGAGAACAGGAGCAAAGGACATGAAATACATTTTGCTGATGTCGGGCACGAGGGCAGGTGTTGAGGCTTATCACGCCTGGCCGAAACAGGATATCAACGCACACATGGCGGTTCTCCATCGCATCAATCAGGACCTTGCCGAGTCTGGAGAATTTATCGCTACGCAGGGCTTGACCGGACCGAAGGAAGCCAAGGTCGTGCGCGGAGAAAAGAACGGCCTCCCAGTCACCGACGGTATTTTCCCCGAATCGAAGGAATTTCTGCTGGGCTACTGGATCGTTGACGTGGCCAACGCCGAGCGGGCTTATGCCATCGCGGGACGGATCTCCGCAGCATCCCTGAACATGCCGATCGAAGTGCGGCAGTTCGCAACCCATGAAGCCAAATCCTGATAAATAAATGTCGAGAAGGCTGTCTTGATTCCGACTAAGTGATAAAAGCGCGAAGTGATAAAAGCACGGGAGGACAGCGCGAACGAACTCGATAGGAGAAGAAAATGAAATACATTTTGATGATGAACACGATGAAGGCCGGCCACGATGTCCTGGACTGGCCCAGGAAGGATCTTCAGGCGCACATCGGCTTTATGATGAGTGTCAATAGAGAGCTCCACGGGCGTGGAGAATTAGTGTCGGCGGAAGGGCTGTCGTTTCCCGACCAGGCGAAACTGGTCCGAGCAGGCAAGGATGGCCAGCCCGTCACGGACGGTATTTTTCCGGAATCCAAAGAGTTCCTTGCCGGCTTCTGGATCATCGATGTCGACAGTCCACAGCGAGCCTATGAGATTGCTGCTAAGGTGTCCGCCGCGCCAGGCCCCGGTGGTGCGCCGTTGAACATGCCGATTGAAGTACGCCAGGTCATGAGCGGACCGCCGCCGGAGATGTTGTAACGGGAGTTCCAATGACCAACAAATGGGATGCGACGTCCGAGCGTCTGTTGCGTGGACTCGCGCCGCAGGTGCTCGGCGCCGTCGCCCGTCGTTTCCGAGATTTCTCCTCGGCTGAGGATGCGGTGCAGGAAGCCATGATTGCCGCTTTCACCCAGTGGCCGCAGGAGGGTGTTCCCGAGAATCCCCGCGGCTGGCTGATTCAGGTCGCATCCCGCCGTATGACGGACCACATGCGCAGCGAAATTGCCCGCCGCGAGAGAGAAACGGCAGTGGCTGCGGAAACGGAAAACTTCACATCCCTCCTCGAGGTCGAGGCCGACATGGATCCCGACGACACCCTGATTCTATTGTTCATGTGCTGTCATCCCGCGCTCTCTCCGTCCTCGGCAATCGCGCTGACGTTACGGGCGGTTGGCGGTTTGACCACGGCTGAAATCGCCAATGCTTTTCTGGTTCCCGAGGCCACGATGGCGCAGAGGATCAGCCGCGCGAAGCAAACCATTAAGACTTCTGGCGTACCCTTCCAACTCCCTTCTCCGCACGAGCGGACTGGACGACTGCCCGCAGTTCTGCACGTGCTCTATCTGATCTTCAGCGAGGGATATACAAGCAGCATCGGGTCGCATCTGCAACGATTCGATCTGGCGTGCGAAGCGATTCGCCTGACGCGCAACACGAAAACGCTACTCCCCGATAATCCCGAGGTTGCAGGACTGCTGGCGCTGATGCTTTTAACCGACGCGCGTCGCGCCGCCCGAACCGGGCCGGATGAGGAATTGATTCCCTTAGATAAACAAGATCGAACGCTGTGGGATCGTTCGGAGATCTCGGAAGGAATTGAACTTCTCACCGCTGCGCTATCGAAGGGGTCAGTGGGCTTGTATCAGATTCAGGCAGCGATTGCCGCCGTTCACGACGAAGCCGAGAGCGTAGAGGATACAGATTGGCCACAGATTCTGGCCTTGTATGAGTTGCTGAAACGAGTCGCCCCCAGTCCGATGGTTACTCTCAATCTCGCCATCGCAGCCGCTATGGTGCACGGCCCTGCCAAAGGCCTCGAACTGCTTAGGGCTCTCGACCGCGATCCGCGTATTGCCGGTCACTATCGTCTCGACGCCGTTCGCGCCCATCTTTATGAAAAGATGGGCGATCACGAAGCGGCCATCCAACACTACCGAATTGCGGCAGCGCGGACGACGAGTATGCCGGAAAGGAATTACCTACTGACGCAAGCAGCAAGCCTGGCCGGCGATTAATTCCCGAATGGTCGGCAAACCTTACCTAATCGCGTTACGTCAGAGTTGCCCGTCATCCACTCAGAGCCGATAAGCAAGACCCGATGTGGGGTCCCCCTTGCTTGTGGGCAAGTCCAGTCAGCTTCGGATTTCCGCGCGCAGCATGTGAGCGCGTCTGCGACGCCGGATATAGCGAACGAGTGTCCACACGACGGCGACTGCAACCGCGAGTACGAGAACGGCGAAAGCAATTAGTAAACGTATCGAATTTTCCATTGTAAATTTGCCGTGTACGGTGTAGAAGCCGTTAAAGCTGCGGATTGCCGCGGGCAGCGCGAGCACATCACCCTTCGTCATTTGCAGGACGTGTTCGTGCGGATGATATTGGGATTCCCAGGGAAATAATTCCCCGGTAGAGTTCATTTCGATATGACCGCCCATGACGAAACGGATCTGGCGATCCCTGACGAAAGCGGCGACCCGCTCCGCGCTCGCTAGATCCTCACTGGTATCGTCGATAAGAAGCCGAGCAGGCATCAGAAAGTCACCAGTAAACAACAATTCCGTACTACGGTCGTAAAATGAGATCTCGGTCTCGTTGTGCCCCGGCGTCGGGATCACATCGACCGTTCGATTACCGAGAGCGACTTGAGCGAGACCGTTGGGCCAATCAGTGAACTCGAAGTAGCGCCGAACGCTGTCGATATCAAATCCAACCACCTGAGCATTGGGAAAATGCGCGAACTGCACATCACCGGCGCGATGATCAAGGTGCCGATGGGTATGAACGATGAGCAATGGAAGTTTTGCTGTTCCCACTCCGGGAAGCAGGCGCATCACCGTCTCTGCCAGTGGAATCACGTTTGGATCTGCAATGTCGCCGGTATCGATTAAAAGCGCCTTCGTGGATCCAATCAGAAGGTACATGAAAGGCGCCTCGAATGTCGTGCAAAGATTCTCTCGAAGAATATATGTTTGGGCGTTGTACGGATGTTCCTGAAGAGGATGCTGTGGATCGTTGGCGCAATTTGGTGAACCTTCATTCCAATGAACGTCCATTGATCCGGGCACGGCCTGAGACCAGGCGGGCGAGGAGGTGAGCGGCACCGCGAGAGCCAGCAGGACGAAGAGTGTAACCCTGCTTGAGAGCAGCTTTTCGATGATGCGATTAGTCTCCCGCGCCATGATCACAAATCCTCCCTACGCGTGGCCAGAAATGAATCTAGGCTGCGCAACCAGAATCCCACAGTTGGTCGAAGAGCTTGCATACAGCTGGCTTTTCCAAATATGGCAAAACGGGCTTTGCGCAAATACCATTCTCCCACGCGCGATCGACAAGCGGGACAAACGCGCGAGCGCATTCTGGATGCAGCGCGCCAGATGATCAGGAATAAAGGATTTTGCCGACGCGACGATCGAAGCTATCGCTGGCGAAGCCGGGCGGCGCCCCGACGGTTCACCCGGTGTTTGGGTCTAAACGGCGACTGAAACCGGTTACAGGCTACCGACCCTTCCGCTGAAACCACGATTCAGTGTGAAGGCAGACATCTCCAGTGGCGACGATCCCAGGACGAACACTCTCGGTACGTTCAATCCCTTGTTTCCGAAGGGCAATTATTTTGGAGTCCTCGCCACAACAGGGCCTGGTCCCATCAACTTTATCGACGTACATCCTCATGTTGAAACGGCGTTGCCCCACGGTGTGACTGCTTCCGTGGATTGGATCTTTCAGTGGCGCGAGAGTCTACAAGACGGAGTGTATGCCGTCCCGGGATTTCTGATTATTCCCGCAGGAAAGAGTGACGCGCGTTTCGTCGGCAATCGTCCAGGCACGGAAGTGCACTGGCAAGCGAATCGTCACCTCTGGTTTCAGGCCGACTATGGAATTTTTTACGCGGGGAAATTCGTGAAGGAGAGTCAGCCAGCCCGCAACCTCAATTACTGGGCATTGTGGGCCGGCTACAAGTTCTAGAAAGCGATCGTGGAACGGTACGGCCCTTTGAAGACGGAGTGCCCGCAAGCCCTTAGGACGAGTGCTACTCAGGTCGGCAGGTTCAGCTTCTTCAAGAACGCGGCATATCGCGGGTCGTTGTGCAAGCTCTTCAGCAGAGGGTACACTCCTGTCGCCATCATACTGGGATCACGTTGAGCATAAGCTCGGTCCAGCCACTCGAACGCTTCGTCGGTCTGGTTCCGGAAAGCATAAATCGTGGCGATCTCGAACGCATTACTTGCATGGTATTTCGTAATCAACTCACTCAATGCTGCGTCCGACTCCTTTTTCCGACCAAGCGCGTAATACGTAAGCGCATCCAGATACGCACGGTAGGGAGCCAAGTGTACATGCTCGATTTCAGACAAAGCGTGTTGCGCCCGCCCCTGCAGCAGATAGATTCGGCTTAAATTGATCGGCCTGGCCCAATTATCGGGGTTCAGTTCAAGAGCCTTCTTGCTATCCGCTTCGGACTGGTCTAGCTGCCCCATCATAAACTCGGTTTCTGCAAGGACCTCCCAACTTCGTGCATTCAGCGGATCCAACTCAATGGCCCGGTGCCGCAATCGAAGGGCTTCATCAAAGCGGCCGAACCACTCTGCCGGGAGAGCCGCCAAACTTACATATTCGGGATTTCCCGGTTCGAGAGCAACCGCCCGCTGGAAGGAAGCATTCGCTCCAGCCCAATCGTAGTCGACCTGCCACTTAATCCGTCCCATTTGAGAATGGGCCACTGCGAGGTTCGGGTTCAGCGATAAAGCTCGTTCAACTGCTTCTCGCGCAAGCCGGCGACCCTCTTCCATGGGGAGTAGACCTTCGTTGGCCTGCCAGTTGCGTGCCCGAGACAGGTACGCCCAGGCCAATGCATAGGAGGGATCAAGCTGGGT
>JBAVUV010000875.1:0-3397 GCA_049696955.1 Candidatus Sulfotelmatobacter sp.
ATCTTGCCCAAACGCAGGCAACGAAACCAGGACAAGAGAAAGACCAGCTCTCAGCCAAATGTTCTTCATAAGGTTTCCTCCGGCAATGTTTGAACGCTCTTCCTCGTGCGACCCCGAAAGGACCAGCGATGAGTCAGGCTCGATTCAGCCACCAGCAAGATTTCCATTTACTTGGTGAATCCGCAACCCCGGACTCTTGCAAATAGCTGGACTCTTGTGAATAGGATGACGGAAACGAATGCGAGGTCGCAGTCAAATAATTTGATCGTTCCGAGTAAGAACGATCCTCTGCTGAGATTGAATAGCCCCGAACGGGCGGACTTGAAACTGTAAAAGTTGACAACGTCGCGCGGTACGAACGTGCGGAGAGCGTCGTAGTACGAAGCCGGGTCGAACGCACCTTCAATGTTTTCCTGCTGCTATCGGCATTCCCTGCGCGATATCCCGGCTACCCGGCACTGTTCAAAGTAACAGTTCCCAAAGAGGCACACCCTCGTGGTGAAACTGGCACACTCTATCTTTGCGCGGACAGGAAAGCTCCCGCGATCGAATAAGTATCAGAGCACAGAGATAAGAATGAAAACCAAATTTGAAAGTAACTCCTTCGAGGGAATGAGGGTGATCGCGGACTACAATGTCGGCGACCAGCGGATCATCGTGCTGGAACGGTCTAATAGCACACAGGAGGCAGTGACGCGGCAAAAGACGAGCGCTCCGGCTAAACCGGCTCCACCAATGGCAGCTCGTAGTACATCTGCTTCGATCGAGGGCGCAGTTGGCCCGCGGCCGGGTGGTGCCTCCAATCTCCTCTGAATCCGGGCCGTGGATTCGAGGCTGCCAAAGGACTCGGACAACGCTGTGCGATGCGATTAAGCCTCTCGGCCGCCACGCTACGCGCAGAGGAAACATGGTCAGACCGATTGAGCCTACTGGGTCGTTGCCCGCAACGAGGCACGCAGGTATAAAATTGAACGCACTATGTCGTATGCCAGGCATACATTATTCGCGTTCGATGGTTGGCCTGGAACCAGGTCATCCTGAACCCTTTGTTTGGTGGCATATGGCTTGCTGCCACGAACCCTCGCAAACTCTCAAACGAGGTGATGATTTTTGTTTCGCCCTCCGGTTTGTGATTCTACGGCGAGTGGTCTGGTGGAATCATGATGGAGCGATTCTCGTCGAATCTCGGAACACGGTTGGGATTTCCTTCCTGGCCGGCGCTGCTAATAGGAATTGTATTCGTTAGAGCTGTTCTTCCGCTCGCCGTAAAACCCGACTCTTTTCTCTTTTCGTGGAGCGCAATCAGTTATTTTCTTCTCCTGCTCCTGGCGGCGAGTTTCGCTATACGCAACGCAATACAGAACACCCTGGGGACTCGTCCGTTCTGGGTGGCTCTCGCAATTGCCTATGGTCTCTGGGCGCTGGACCAATCGATTTTTCTGTACTACGAACATCGGCTGCACATCGATGTGCCTGACGATTCGATGGCCGACTCGTTGCTTTTTCTGCACCTCCTACCGCTGATGGCGGCGGTAGCGACGCTTCCAAACCGCGGTCTCCATGGCCGCAAGCTGTACCGAGCGATCTTAACCTCCCTTCTCTTATTATTTTTCTGGAGCTTCCTGTATGTTTATGCTGTTTTTCCTTACCAGTATCTCTTCTCGAGCGGTACCAGCTATGCGTTGCGATTTGATTCTCTCTACTTGCTGGAAAATGTGACCCTGGTTCTGATCGTGGCTATTCAGGGTTTTCGCGCCCGAGGCCCTTGGAAGACAATTTACTTTCATCTGTTTGGTGCGTGCACTCTATACGCCCTCAGTTCCGCGGTCGCCAATTTCGCTATTGACTCTGGGGGCTATGTCGACGGAAAGCTCTATGGTCTGGGCCTGATCGCTTCCGCTTGCTGGTTTGTATGGATACCGCTGCGGATACGGCAGGTCGCAGGAATCGAAGTAGAGGTGCCCCAACCTGAGGTCGGTCCAGGCTCGAAAGCGTCAGCGTGGGCGATGCTGCTGGTAGTGATGATCTCTATTCCCGTTGTGTGGGAGTTGTTTCGAAGAGATGAGGCGCCCGGTATGCGCAGGTTCCGCCTGCTGGTTGCGGTGGCAGCTATTGTGTGTTTGGCTGGTGCTGCTTATATCAATGAGTATCTTGCCAAGAGTGAACTGGCCCTACGCGTTGGTTTAGCTAACGATCGGCTTCGCTTGGCGGTCGAAGCGGGCAAAGCAGTGGGATGGGAATGGGACCTTAAGACCGGAAGAGATGCATGGTTCGGTGACCTGCAAACGATGTTCGGAACTTCGTCTGACACGTTCGTCGGGCGGCCCGAGGACTTTTATCGTTACGTACATCCAGAAGACCGGCAGTTGGTGGCGACCGAGGTCGCCGATGCGAAGAAGCGCCGGGTGCCATATGCGGCTGAGTTTCGCGTCGTTCGGATTGACGGGACGGTGCGTTGGGTCGCAGCCAAGGGTAAGTTCTATTACTCGCGGGATGGCGTTGCCGAGCGAATGTTGGGCATGGCGGTGGACATTACGGAAAAGCGGCACGCCGAAGAATCCTTGCGTTTATTCCGAAAACTGATAGACGAATCTAACGACGCAATCGAGGTAGTTGATCCGGACACATTGCGCTTTCTCGATGTGAATGAAAGAGCCTGCTACGAACTTGGTTACACTCGTGAAGAACTGCTATCCCTAAGAGTTTTCGATATTGACCCTACCCTCGATGAATCTTTGCTGACATGCCATCAGAAAGAGATTAAGAAATCAGGATCTGTGCTATTTGATACCGTCCACCGGCGAAAGAACGGATCGACGTATCCGGTGGAGATCAATCTCAAACGTGTTCAACTGGACCGGACCTACGATGTCAATATCGTTCGCGATATGACTGAACGTAAACGAGTTGAAGAGGCTCTGCTTCAAAAGGACGAAGAGCTGACAGATGCCCAGCGCGTGGCCGAAGTAGGGAGCTGGGAATGGAACCCGGAATCTGGCGCGGTTACCTGGTCGGAAGAACTGTATCGCATCGCGGCTCGGGATCCCAATCTGCCGGCGCTTCCGTTTGGCGAACACTCACGGCTCTTCACCCCTGAAAGTTGGGAACGGCTGCGCCACGTTGTCGACGAAACGCTACGAACTGGTGCATCCTACGAACTTGATTTGGAAGTGGTCCGCCCGGACGGCACTACCCGATGGGTTAGAGCTCGGGGCGAAGCCCGGCGCGATGCAATGGGCAGGATCAGCTGGCTCGTGGGCACCATTCAAGACATCACCGAACGCAGGCATGCGGAAGAGGCGCTGCGCGAGAGCGAAGAACGGTTTCATTTGGCCGCTCAAGCTGGAAAGATGTTCGCCTATGAGTGGGATGCTGCCACCTATGCGATTCTGTACTC
>JBAVUV010000876.1:0-10405 GCA_049696955.1 Candidatus Sulfotelmatobacter sp.
TACGTGTATGACCCATCCGGGCGATTGCTGAAAACGGCCTCGGGAGTTGAAGGGCAAGCACTCACCGAGACTAGTTATTCCTACGATCATCAAGGCCGACTCCAGATGATCAGCGAGAGCGATAAACCGGAGACTGCAATCACGTTCCGTTACGACGAGCAAGGAAGAAAAAGCAAGATCGCAATCTCTCGTCCAGCCGACTACCGAGCTAATGTGGCGACCGGAGGATCCCCGTTTGAGGCCATTGAGGTGGCGCCGAATCTTCCGGGTGGAGGAACGGCGACGACGATTTACGACGAACATGATCGTGCCACGGAAGTGCAAGTGTGTGATGCCAGCGGCGAGATAGTTAACCGGGTGGTCCGGACATATGACGCACAGGGACACGTTCTCGAGGAAAAGCAGATTCTGGATAATCCAGAGACGATGTTTCCGGCCGAAATGCGTGCACAGATATTGGAACAGTCGGATCTTTCCCGCGACCAACTGGAGCAGGAGATGCGTGCGCAGCTTACGAAGCTGATGGGAGGTCACTCCGGACTGTATTCGATGTCCTGCAGCTACGACGATCATGGCCGCATAACCCGCGCAAACCGGAGAATTTTCAACGAGGGACAGGAGATCGAAACCGCCTACAACGATCACGGGGACATGGCATCGGAGATCACGCGGAGCACGGGACTGTCGGGGCCAACTGACGCAACAACTCCCGCCCCCCACTTGCCCGATTACTCCGAAGCTCGCTATTCCTACAAGTATGATCAGCGCGGAAATTGGATTGAAAAAGAAATTTCGTTTCGATCGAGTCCAGACGCTGGGTTTCAATCGACGACGCTGACCAAGCGTACGCTAACGTATTATTGAGGCGGCTATGCGTCGCCGTTTGTTTAACTCCAAGCGAACTTTATTCCGACCACTTAAGGACCCAGCAAAATAAGGCCGTGGGCTGATCGCCCACGGCTCGAGGTTTTGTGCTTACCAGATCATGGTGACAACGCCCGTCATGGTGATGCTGTTTCCGTTGTGAATCAGGAAAGTGTCCGGGCTGGCAACTTGGATCTGTACCAGGTGGGAATAATCCAGGTAGAGAATGTGTGTGCCCGCGGAGCCGCTAAAGCCGGAGGTGAGGGCGGCAGCGGCGGGTGACTCGATTCCGGTCCACTCCAGAAAACTGGAAGGAACGTGAAGCAGTGCTACTTGCCCCACACCGCGGTATCCGAGGCTGTTTTGTACACCCATGACGAGAACGGGTGTGCTGGC
Organism: Candidatus Sulfotelmatobacter sp.; assembly: GCA_049696955.1. GTDB lineage: Bacteria > Acidobacteriota > Terriglobia > Terriglobales > Acidobacteriaceae > Sulfotelmatobacter. Next base: position 1,261 of record JBAVUV010000876.1, read on the forward strand.
AGCGGGTGTGACGGCGGCGCTGTTATCTCCGGCACCAAGGCTGTACTTGACCTCTGCTGCATTGGGAGTGGTGATGGTTTGAGCAGCGTGGACACCGACAGCCAGCGTTAAAACAGCCACGAGGCCTGTCAGGAACAGCGTGCCTAAGCGAGGAAATCTTTTATTGATCATCGTAATCTCTCCATAGTGTGGTTTTGCCCTGAGCTGTAGTTCAGGGAGTTAGGGACGATCGCGCCGAGTCCTGGGCTCTCGTCGAGTGGTGGTGGACGGGCAATAGTTAACGAGCTTTGGTAAATAAAGTCTGGGGGGATGGAATTATTTTCTAATCTTGCTTGCGGTTGTACCGTCAGCGACCTTGCAGATCGAAATTGCGGCGAAGGAGAAACGCGTTGGCCAGCGTTCGGCGGTTCCAGAACGCAAGTGCAATGGCGCCGCCGATCGTGAGAATGCCGGCAGCCCACTGCATGTGACGCTCGTGGTCGACCAGAGCGTCGGGACGAATTTGTGCTCCCTGCTGCATGACCGTTGGCGGCATCACAAAAGCGTGATTCTCGATCTTGAGACCTGGCGCGAGCAGCTCAATCGCAATCCCGGCGGCAAAGACTGCCCAAAGCGTCATGCCCAGCAGGGCGCGGCGGAAGTCGCTTTGGGTTCGTCCCGGTTGGTCAAAAGGTTTCCTGTTCATTGGATGTGCTCCCCCTGGGCAGATAGTGCAAACCGTCGGGAAAACGTATCAGGAAAAACAATAGGAGCTATTCGAATTGGCAACGGCAGCGATACAAATAGCAGTCAGCAAGATTGGGCTGAGTGGAACGAAGGAAAGTCAAGCGCTTCAACCGATCTCGCTTTCTTCCCATTGCTGCTAAGGAGTTCAATTGCCCGAGCTTTGATTGACTTGGTCCTTCTCGCGCACGTAGGATTCTGCTCCAGTAGTTGAGCATCTCATCGCTCGCGATTGTATCGTCGAAAAACTCTGTGAGGGGAACGGCATGCCATATTCGTTTTTCGGTCATAAAAGCACTGGAGTAATTTTCGTAGTTGTATGTGCTGCTTTAACCGCAGTCATGCAGGCGCAAAATTCATCGGGCCCGCAGCCTGTGCCAATGACTACGCCGGTTGTTGCGCCGGCGGACACGCCTTATCCGGGAACAATTTCTTTGGCCGTGGACATCACCAACGTGAATGATCGTGTGCTGAATGTGCATGAAACGATTCCGATCAAAGGCCGCGACGTCACGCTCCTTTACCCTCAATGGCTTCCCGGCACCCACTCGCCGTCGAACCCGATTGGCGAACTTGCGGGTCTTGTCATTACCGCAAATGGCAAACGCATCCCGTGGAAGCGCGACCGCGTAAACATGTACGCGTTCCATGTCGAGGCGCCGCAGGATGCGACGGGGCTGGACTTAAACTTCCAGTTCCTGGCGCCAATGGATGCCAAACGGGGCCGTATTTCCACGAAATTCGCCGACGTTACCTGGAACAGCGTGCTGGTCTATCCAGCGGGATACTTTTCGCGGGATATTAAATTCGAAGCTGCCATCCATTTGCCGGAGGGATGGAAATTCGCCTGCGCGCTGGATGTGAAATCGCAGAATGGCAACCAGGTTCAGTTCAAAGAAACGACTCTGAATACGCTGGTCGATGCGCCGCTTTATGCGGGCGCTCATTTCAAACGTTTAGATCTATCGACTGGGCCGGATAACCGAGTATACTTCGATGTCTTCGCCGATAAGCCGGCGGATCTCGAAATCACGCCCGATGAGTTGCAATACCACAAGAACCTTGTGATCGAAGCGCAGAAGCTTTTCACCTCGCACCACTACGAGCATTACGATTTTCTCTTTTCCGTAAGTGACACGATCGGCGGCAAAGGTTTGGAGCATCACCAATCGAGTGAGGATGGTTCCCCTGCCAATTACTTTACAAATTGGGGGGCCGGGGTTGGAGGGCGGGCTCTCCTGCCGCACGAATACACTCATTCCTGGAACGGCAAGTTCCGCCGGCCAGCCGATCTGTGGACGCCCAACTTCAACGTGCCCATGCGCAATGACCTGTTATGGGTTTACGAGGGCTTGACGGATTATTACGGAAACGTTCTGACGGCGCGCTCTGGAATGCGCACTCCCGAGGAGGGCCGCGACGTGTTCGCGCAAATCGCGGCGTCTTTTGAAATCAGCCCGGGACGCACCTGGCGCTCTCTGGAAGACACGACCAACCAGCCAATTGTTTCGTCTCACGGTATGCTCCCCGAGGCTTGGCCAAGCTGGCAGCGCTCCTACGACTACTACCCGGAGTCAGATCTGATCTGGCTCGACGCCGACACGAAGATCCGGGAACTGAGTGATGGAAAGAAGTCTCTCGACGATTTCGCCAAACTTTTTTATGGGATCGATAACGGAAGCTACATCACCGTTCCTTACACGTTGGAAGATCTGGTAAAAGCGCTGAACAGCGTGCAACCGTTCGATTGGGTAGGATTCTTCCGCACGCGGGTTTATGAGGTTAGCCCGAAAGTTCCGGAGAATGGGTTTGCACAGGGGGGTTATCGACTCGTCTACAACGATAACGAGCCGGAGTGGCTGAAGAAGGCGGACAGCTCTCATGGAGTGAGCTTCGCCACCTCGCTGGGCTTCTCGCTGAAAGCAGAAGCTGGGGCGGAGTCGCATGGCGCCCTTGATAATGTTTGGTGGGACAGTCCGGCGTTCAAATCCGGCATAACGCCAGATATGCAGCTGCAAGCGGTGAATGATCAGAAATACACTGCCGCGGTGCTGCGCGAAACCATTCTCGTCGCGGAGAAAAATAAGGAGCCGATCAAGCTCTTGCTGAAGCGGGGTGACGAATTTGTCACGGTCTCTCTGGACTACCACGAAGGAATGCGATACCCGCATCTGGAGCGGGTGGGAACAACGCCTGATCGTCTGGATGCGATACTGGCGCCGGCGAAATAAAGTAAATCGATAAAGTGCATTCCGGAGGTAGCTTGGCGACTATGGTTGTTCCATCCGATGTCGCGCATCGCGGCCCACTCAAGCGTTATGCTGCCTCAACCTGGGTTCGCACGAGAAACTCTTCTAAATTAAACGGCAAGCCTTTTGAAGGGACGCCGACTGGCGTCCATTTCAGATCAATTTTGGCGGCGACTTTGAAGACATTCTCGCTTAGCTCTCCACCGGTCCAGGCGGGTTGCAGCATCGTCTCCAAAAACCACAACATCATGCAGCGGTGAGAGACGGCTCGAATATCCGCGCCGGGCTGGCAAACTTGTTTCCAGACATCGACTTCGACGGACACCCCGCGACCGCCATGCTGTGACTTCAACTCACGGCCGTAATTCCACATCGCCCTTATGTCAGCCGCATCTACTACGGGGACCGGCTCGCCGGCTTTGCCAGTAAAAAAATCCATTTCGTTCATTTTCTAACTCCGCAACTATCATAGCGCCCGCGCGACTTTGTGAGAGACAACTAAAACACGGTCACGGTCACATTCTTAAAAGTGAGGTAATGGAGTTCCCGCCAAGGCGGATTGGATGATTGTGCCGGCGTAAGTTATATCGACCGAGGCCGGAGTGGTGAAGTTCAATGATTCGCGCCAGCTCTCCGGCGCCTCGGGGTGGACGCCGGTGAAGATTACAAATCCATTGCCGGATTGGCCTTCGACGATGGCCGGGGTGTCATCGGGAAATTTGGCGACAATATTGCCCCAGCCGGAAAGCTGGGGGCCATCCTGCCAGTAAACATCCAGCGAAGGGCTGGCAGGGAAGGAAAGTTCGACTGGCTCTAAATGGATTCCCTGATATTCAGCAACGTAAAAGTCGAACGAGACGCCAGCGGTGAGATTGACTCCGTTGTAAGGAGAATATCCGCCGAAGAATGCGCCGGCGCAAAGTCCCAGGTAATGAACGCCGTAATCCTGCACCGCGCCCCGGATGATCGATGTAGCTTGTGCGGTGAGATTTTCGCCAATGGTGATTGAGTTGCCGCCGGGGACGATGATCAGCTTGTATCCCGCCAGCTGGGGCTCGGTCATCGCATTCAGCTGGGTTGCGTCGGCAGTTAAATAGCCGATGCCCAAAGTGGCGAGAACCGCTTCGACCGCCTGGACATCCGAGGAGGTTCCGGTTCCGTTGTAAAGAAGTACGGGTTCAGCCGCGGGTATGGCAGGCGGCAGCGCCGCCGCTGCTGGCAACATCGAAGTTGCCTGCTCACTCTTAGATCCGCACGCAGTGAATGTCAGTGGGGCGACGAGCGAAGCGAGCACCAAAGTCAAAAGTGGTGCACTCGCAAGAAATCGAATCAAACAGGAATGCACAGCGCTGCCTCAAGTGGTCCGGTAATAATTTAGTCCGGCAGATCTAGACGGGGCGCGTCAGTACGCGGGCAGTGCGCAGGGCAGTGCTGTGCGCTCCCTCTCGCGGGCTAATAATGGGATTTTCGTCCCTGCGGATAAAGGAAGTCAAGCGTGGAAGCCGGAAGGTAGTGGTGCAGTTTGGCTTACGCGTTAGGCCGGTTGAGCCCGAGATCCTTCGCTACGCCTGAAAAACGGCTGCACTCAGGATGACAATGTTCAGTGATAGACAAGACTGCACCATTGCCGGCTGGAACTGCCTATTTCAGTTTTACGAAGAGCAGAACGAAGATCGACCAGACTCCAACGGTGACCGGAAACTGTACTATGGCTGCCTCGCGCACTGCGCCGCCCCTGGGCAGCGTATACGTAAGGAACATCATCGCCAGAGCGGTGAGCACGCCAAGAATCAGTTTGCTTGTCCACTTCATGAGTGTTTGACCTCGCTTTTCTTTTGTCCCGACCGATCTTCTCGGAGGCGGGGAGTATACGCCTCAGGAGGCAATGGAACAAGCGACCTGCGACGGCTCGTTTCAGCACACTTCACAGATTCAGTTGTGAGAAATCGCGGGTTCTCGCCGGTTACGATTCCGAATGGGCGATAAACCTCAACGCAGTGGCGCGTCGCGTTTCAGCGCGTTACACAGCAACTTTCGTCTTTTCTTTTTTCTCTGCGGATCGCAGCCATGATTCCAAGCAATCCGGTGCCGAAGAGAAGCCAAATGGCCGGCTCAGGAACGACAGTTTTGCCAACCACCTCAAAAGCGCCTGATGGGACCTCCGCAGTAAGCCAAGCGCCTCCGAAGTTGACAGCACCGAGCCCAGTGACGCCAGTCGAGTTCATGTTCCAGACAGCTTGCGTGTTCGCGGCGAATGGGGCCGTCACCAACCAGTACGTCTGACCTTTTTGCAGCACTATCGCGTCCGCGAAGGTCATCGTCTGCACGACACTGCTGGTTGTTCCGAGTTGCGGCAATCCAAGGAAAGACCACGATGCGAGCGTTTTTCCCGGGGCTCCGCCGATGCTGGTATCCAAACTTATCGTGACACCGTTCGAACCCGTAACTGAGCCCAGCGCCATCGTAATCGCTGACAAACTAAATTTGGCTTTAGCAGTAAATGCCTCACCCCATTCAACAAACCCGGGCTTGGAGCTTGCTCCAGCGATCGCCAGGCCACTCTTGGCGGTGTAAGTATCGCCCTTACCGAAGTCGTTGAAGATGATGGAGTCGGCTCTCGACGCAACCGGAAAGGCGGCCATGAGCGTAAGAAGAAAAAGCGCCGAGCGCGAGATGCTTTTGGTTTTCATGAGGAGTGAACTTCCTTGTCTGCGATCTGCTTCGAGCGGTAAGGAAGTGTACTGTTCCCGGTAGACGGAAAACAAGTGCCGAAAGCGGCACAGGTCAGGAGCAGGAACTCAGAAAAACCAGAGCAGAAGTTAGTGGGGAAATCCTAACCGTTGAAGCAGGCGTAGTACGAGCTGAAACTGCGCACGCTCTAGGGCTTGAGCAATTCTTCGGAGAGTAACTGGGCCTTCATGGCGAGACTATGGCCGCGCTCCAAATCCCCGTCGGCAACGGCGGATTTGGCTTGATCCATGAACTGTTTAATCTGGGTTACCATTTCCTGCTGGCTGGCGGTGAGCTGGCGTCCCGCGAGCTTCTTCAGATTCTCTTCGGTCGCGGTCCTCAGTTGTTCTGTGGTGTAACGCTGCTGTGAGGCTTGCTGCTCGGATGTGCCCCGGGTCAATTCAATCGTAGGCTCGTCCGATCCTCCATCTTTTACGACAACCTTCGGAGGAGGGCAGGGGCTTTTGTTATTGGCTGAGGCGGGCGGAGCGGACTGGCCGGTCGCCGGCCCGGTGCCGGTTGATCCTTCAGTTCCATTTGGAGGATTGCCCGGCGGCTTCAGCGGGGTGGGAGAAGGCGAGCAATCTGGGGTGGTGGTTCTCTTGTGATGCGTGCGTTTCTTGGCGGGAGGTGGAGAATTTTGTTGCTGCGATGAGGAAGTGGGAGCAGCAGGTTGAGGATTTGTGCTGGGCGCGGGTTTCGCCTGCGCTGCGGGCGGATTATTTTGATCTTGAGTCGCGGGTTCGCGGAGGCTCGGCAGGGATCCGAATGCCGCACCACCTGGGCCCGAACCAATCATGAGAAAAACGGAAAGCGAAAGGATTGCGGCCAGAGTCATATTTCAATCCTAGACTTTCAATTCCAGACGGGACGAAGACTGTCTAAATCTTACGCTCTAAGCACGGTGAAGAAAACTGTGCAATGCGAGCTCAGGGGCTGAACCCAACCGATTTCGGGCTGTCACGCGGCGCCGAACGCCGCTCTTCCACGTTACGCCCAGGACGTTACAACAGGCACGTTACAATCAGGCTCTCGGTTCTGTCAGCAACTTCTCGAAGTGGATTGGTTCAGAGTCGAGTTGGGAACCAACCAAGGGCAGGCGGAAACGGAATGTCGTCCCTTTGCCTTCCTGCGATTCGAATTCTACCGAGCCGTGATGCCAGTCCAGAATCTGGTAAGTTTGCGCCAGACCTATGCCGTTGCCATCTTTTTTGGTAGTGAAGTAAAGCTCGAAAATCTTTTCGTGCATATCCTGCGCGATGCCGATGCCTCGGTCGCTGATCTCGGCCACGACTGCGTTGCCTTCACGGTGCGCCGCGATGATGAGCGGACCACCTTCGGGCATGGATTGCACTCCATTGAGGACCACATTGAGCAGCGCCTGCTTCATGAGATCGAGATCGGCATTGACTGGCAAAGGTTCGCCGGCCATGCGGCGCCTGATCTCGACGTTGTGTTGCGCTGCATCGGGCGCTGCCAGAAGCGCGACCTCGTCGAGCAGGCGGCGAAGGTCCACTTCGACCAGATGCAGTTCGCGGGTACGCATGAAGTCAACCAGCGTTTGCACGACGCGATCGAGCCGCTGAATCTCGCTTCCGATAATGTCCATGTGGCGGCGGGTGTCGGGATCCAGCTGCGGCAATTTGTTCTGCAAAAGCTCAAAGTGAAGAACGATGGCGTTGATCGGGTTCTTTACTTCGTGAGCCACGCCGCCAGTGACGCGGCCGCTGGCGGAGAGGCGGCGTGACATTTCGATCTCGTCGCCGATGCGGCGCACGGATTCAGCGTCGCGCATGATGAGCAGAGCGCCGATCTGCGTGCCTTTTTCCTGAACGAAATCCATGGAGACCTGAACCCGGCGACCGCCGGCGGCGCTGAATTCGCGCTGCGAGAGCGGACGCTTGCGCTCGAACGCGTCGAGCACCATGGGACCGAGGAAAGAATCGGCAGAAAAAATTTCGTTCGCCGTTCGTCCCAGCAACTCTCCGCGCGGGCGGCCGAGAAAGCGCTCGACCGGAGCGCTTACCAACACGACGCGAGAGTCCCGCGTGAAGAGCATCAAGCCGTCCTGCAGCTTGGACATGAGCTGGTCTACGTTGTCTTTCAATGCGGAGAATATTTCTTTGGTGTCGCGGATCTGGCGCCCCAGGTTCGCAATCTTCAGCGTGACCAAGCCGAATTCATCATGTTCGGACTCGTTGCCGGATAGCGCTTCGCTGGTCCCCAGGCTGACGTTGTCGAGGTTGCGGCTGATCTCCTTCAGCGGGCCCAGAGCCAGGTTGGAGATCATCGCTGCCAGCAGGAGCGAGGCAAAGTTGGATGCTCTCGAGAAATACAGAGCGTGCATGAGGCGGGGCGTGAGTTCGTTTCGCAGAAAGACCGTGGAGACGCCGATGCGGATTGTGCCAAAGGGTTCTCCATTCAATTGCAGTGGATAACTCACGTCATAAACAGCCGCCGGGCGGTAGACCAGGCGAAGTTGCTCGCGAAAGCGCGCGGTGTTGACGCTGCGGAAATCCGGCCGTTGCGGAACCAGCTTGCCCACCAATTGAGCATTGGAGTGGAGCAATGCTTTTCCGTTGGTATCGACAACGGACGCGTCATAAATGTAGGGCCACAGCGCCGTATCCGACTCCAGGTTATTCAGAAGATTCGTATCCATGGGGAGATACTCGGCCAGGGCGCGCCGCACGGCCGCGGGATCATCGGTATCGATACGGGTGCTGCTCAGATCCGGCAGATCGTTTTCGGCGAAGTAAGCCAGTTGCTGAGTCAGCCGGTCTGCGCTCTCGTAGGTGCTGTTGATGCGCTGGCGCAGAATCTGCGAGATGTAGAGATAGGAGAATGCAGCCACCATCACGGTAACCATGAAGGTGATAGCGAGAACGATGATGGCTTTACGTCGCATGCCGAAGACAGAAGATCGAGAGCTGGCGCAAAGAATATCCAGGATGCTGCGAAATTATTGCGCCTCTTCTTTGGCGGCGTCAGCGTCCGCCGTGTTACCGCCGTACTCCTTAAGCTTATTATGCAGGGTTTTCAAGCTAATACCCAGAATTTCCGCAGCTTTCGTTTTGTTGTTGCTGGTGGATTCCAGAGTTTTGAGGATCAGCATTTTTTCCGCCTCACCCACGGTGGTGCCGACTCCGAGACGAATGGCATCAGGATCGTTGGCGCCGGTGCGCTGAATGGCGTGGCCGAATCCGGGCGGCAGATGTTTGGTTTCAATCATACCGCTATCGCAAACAATCACAGCGCGCTCGATGGTATTGCGCAACTCGCGAACATTTCCCGGCCAGGTGTAGTTATTGAAAAGATTCATGACGGCTTCGCTGACAGCTCCCACCTTCCGGCCATGCTTTGCGCTCATCTCGGAGACCAGAAGCTGCACCAAGTCGGGGATGTCTTCCTTGTGCTCGCGCAGGGGCGGCATGTGGATATTG
>JBAVUV010000877.1:0-4383 GCA_049696955.1 Candidatus Sulfotelmatobacter sp.
ATCTTGCCCAAACGCAGGCAACGAAACCAGGACAAGAGAAAGACCAGCTCTCAGCCAAATGTTCTTCATAAGGTTTCCTCCGGCAATGTTTGAACGCTCTTCCTCGTGCGACCCCGAAAGGACCAGCCATGAGTCAGGCTCGATTCAGCCACCAGCAAGATTTCCATTTACTTGGTGAATCCGCAACCCCGAACTCTTGCAAATAGCTGGACTCTTGTGAATAGGATGACGGAAACGAATGATTGGTCGCAGTCAAGTGATTTTACGGTTCCGGGCAAGAACGATCCCCTGCCGGGATCGAATAGCCCAGAACTGGCGCAATTGACACTGCAAAGGTTGACCACGCCTGTTCACTGGGTCCAGGCGCGAATGCAGAGCGAGAGGTCGATCCGTATGGAAATACTTCTTATAGGCTGCAATCCAATCAGTGGCGATGTCGCGTTGTGCCGTAGATAAATCCAGCTCGCCACCACAGACCATTTCGTGCAGGCGTTCTTCCAATGCGTCCTTAACGTGCGCATTCCACGTCCGCGATGTGTAGGGCTCCGGCCACAGATTGTGGATGTCTTCTGCACCGCCCAAACCCGGGGCGATCAGATAGTCAACCTCGTAGTCGTCCGGATGGGCATTCACGATGCCGTACTCCCGAAAGACCTCTCGACGCAACGACGTTGATACCTCTCCCACCACTTGCTCATGACCGATCGAACAAACGTCGGTGATCGCAACTCTCCGCGTTGCGCCTGGCGTAAGACTGCGGTCCGGAAGGGCGCCGCGTTCGAATGCGGCAACGATTGAGTTTGCTCCAGGCAGTCTGGAATGGTGGACCAGAATCCTGCCAACCACCGCTGCAATGAGAAACGCTGCACACAAGAACGCGGCAGCGCGTGCCGCCGACGTGAAGTGGAGTAACCGCCGCCAGGAATTAGATTCGTACTCAGACGCTCGTTCGGCTAATTGCGCCCTCAATAGTGCGCGGGGGCCGGCGATGGGGGGCAATTGGGAATCGAGAGTCTGTCGATGAGCGCGCGCGAAATCGGCAATGGTCCCTTCGATTTCCGCCATCCGCGCGCGACAGGCCCAGCACTCGGCGAGGTGGGCGTGAATTTGCGCGGCCCGGCGGGTTGAAAGTTCGCCGTCTGCCGCCAGAAGCATTTCCTGATCCGATAAGTGCATGTCCGACAGGTGAAGACCTTCGCTCAACATAGCTTTATCTCCCGTCCGCACGGATCAACCGTGCCAGTGATCGTGTCAGCGATATCGATACGGCTCCCAGCGACATTCCGAGTACTGACGCTATTTCCCGGTAGCGGAGACCCTCCGCCCGTAGCCGGAGGCAACCTTGATCCGGTTCCGGGAGCGCATGCACAACAGCCAGCAAACGGCGGCGCCTTTCAATCGACGACAACTGTTCTTCAGGATCAGGGCATGGGTCCAACCGTGCTTCTGCAATTATCCGGTCCGAGGTTGTCTTGGCGCGCGATCTTTGGTTTGCGTAAAGCTGTTTCAGCGCGAGATTATGCGTGACGCGGAAGAGCCAGGCGCGAAGGTTTTTTCGGGATCTCCGTAATTGGAGATGTCGGAAGAGCGACAGGAAGACTTCCTGGATGACCTCCTCCGCATCATGGACTGGAATGCCAAACGAGAGCGCATAACGGAGAAGCGGGTCGCGAAACTGCTCAAAGAATTCCATGACCTCGCGCTCGATTTCCGAAGGCTTCGCCGAGAGCGCCGCGTCAGCGGCGTTTGAGAAAGGCAGCGCGTTGGCCGAATCTTTGGGAGGCATGCGCTCAGGTCCCTAAAATGTATATTCCATTTCCACCGCTTCTGTTCAAGGTTTTTCGAGCTACTGTCCAGCAGTTCCCCACATAAGATAAAAAAGGCTGAACAAAACGGTGAGAAACGGAATTTACAAATTGAGGGGCTCAAGAGCCGCCATTGCTCCGCCCGAAAGTAGCTATCCCAATTGTTACATTCATTAAAGATGAAAAAGGCCCTGATCACTGCCGCAATCTTGTGGGCTCTTCCCCTGCTTGCGCAAAGCGACACCGGGGAATTGCGTTTAACCGTCACCGATCCTGCTGGATTGGGCCTGAAGTGCTCGGTTGAACTCGTCAGCCAGGGCAACGAGTATCGCCAGACATTCACTACGGACGATCAGGGCAACCTGGATGCCAAGCGCCTGCCCTACGGAATCTACCAGGTCCAGATCCAGGCGCAAAGTTTTGCTCACGGTTCCGAATCCGTGGAAATACGTTCCGCGCTTCCCCTGGATCGTACGATTCGGCTGAAAGTGGCTTCAGTTTCCGAATCGGCGAACGTCAGCGCGTCCCGCACATTGGTCGATCCCTATCGTGCAGGTTCGGTCAACGAAGTGGGTCCAGAGACGATTCAAAATCGATTGACCGCGCTGCCCGGCCGTTCCATGCAGGATCTGGTCAACTCGCAACCCGGCTGGCTCTACGAAGGCAATGCGGTTCTCCACCCCCGCGGATCGGAATATCAGACGCAATTTGTGGTGGACGGCATCCCGCTTACCGACAACCGATCACCTAGTTTCGGCCCGGAACCTGCCGAAGCCGATGACGTCGAATCCCTCAAGATTTATACCGCCGGCATTCCCGCGGAATTTGGCAGGAAGATGGGGGGAGTGGTTGAGGTCAATACTCTTAAGAACCGAGACCCGGGATTTCATGGCCAGCTCACCATGTTCGGCGGCACCTATGATACGGCGGGGATTAATACCCAGGATCAATATAGGTGGGGCAAGAATACGTTTGGCCTTAGTGCCTCCGGCAACATGACAAGCCACTATCTCAACCCAGTGGTCCCCGAGAATTACACCAATAACGGCACCACCGGTAGTTTTTCAGTGAGCTATGAGCGGGACCTGACACAGAAAGACCGTTTGACCCTGATTGTCCGCCATGAACTTGCGCGCTATGCCATCCCCAACGAATACGTGCAGCAAAACGGAGCATTTGTCCCGAACTCGGACAACACCGTCGGCTGTCCGCCCGGTCCCGCCGGAGAGCCACCGGCCGATTGCGTTTTCATTCCCGGCGGCCAGCTACAGAATGGCGATAACTTTGAGACCATGGGGAGCATATCCTACCAGCATATTTTTTCTTCCGACGCCATAGGCTCATTGCGCGGAATGGCTCGCGATAACTCGAACGATTTTTATTCCAACCCAGAGTCCTGGCCCCTCATTGCCACCCAGCACAACGATTTCAAGGAGATCTATTTCAACGGCAGCGCCTCCATTCATCATGGCAGGCAGGAATGGAAGGCGGGCGTCGAATCCGATGCGATCTTCCTGCATGAAAACACTAGCTACGTGATGCCCGACTGCACCGACCCTTCCGACCCTCGATGCCCTATCAATATTGGGATCTTAGACGCGGGTGCGACGACCTTTGCCTTTACCGGCAGCCGTCCAGATCTTGAACAATCCGCCTACATTCAGGATGCCATCCGGCTCGGCACCTGGACGGTCAACGCAGGGCTCCGCTGGGACCACTACCAGCTGCTGGTAAACCAGAATGCCGTGAGTCCGCGTCTCGCCATCTCACGCTACTTTCCCTCCGTGGGAGTAAATATTCACGGCTCTTACGACCGCATATTCCAGACGCCATCCTTCGAAAACATTCTCTTGGCCAGTTCTCCGGCTGCGGAGGCTCTGGACACCAGCGTTCCCGCACTGCAACTGCCGGTTCAGCCTTCTCACGGTAACTATTATGAATTGGGAGCGACCAAAGCATTCTTCGGAAAACTACGCCTGGACACGAATATGTTCCGCCGTGACGTGAACAACTATGCCGACGACTCTCAAATTCTGAGTACCGGGATCAGCTTCCCCATCGCATTTGATAAAGGCATTATCTACGGCGCGGAGGCCAAGCTGGAGGTTCAGAGCTGGGGGCGCTTCTCCGGTTTCGCCAGCTACTCCTACATCGTAGGCAATGTCTGGAACCCGGTAACCGGCGGTCTGTTTCTGGGGGATGACGCCACCGGCGCGACGTCCCAGCTCACCGGACATTTTCCCGACTCCCAGGACCAGCGGAACACCGTGCGCGCCCGCGTCCGCTATCAGGTCGCCCCGCGGTTGTGGGTCGCCTTGGGAGCTGATTACAACAGCGGACTGCCGTTTGAAGCTGATCTAACCCCGCAGCAATATGCCACGGAATACGGTCAGGTGGTGGTTAACCATCTCAACTTTAATCTCGGCCGCATCAATCCTTACTTCACGCAGAATGCTTCGGTGGGCGTCGATCTCTACCAGCACGAAAAGCGCTCGGTACGCTTCCAGGCCGACGTCGCTAACTTGGGCAACACGCTGGAAGTAATCGACTTCGGAGGGCTTTTCTCCGGCAACGCACT
>JBAVUV010000878.1:0-5055 GCA_049696955.1 Candidatus Sulfotelmatobacter sp.
CTCTTGCCATGCCCGAACTCTACCGCGGTGACGACCACATCGAGCGTAGCCAGCTCCCTCTTCATCTTTAGCCATGATTTGCCACGCTTGCCGGGCGCGTAAGGGGAGGCAAGGTCTTTGATCATCAACCCTTCATTGCCTCGAGCCTGTGCCGCCATAAAAAGTCCATCCAATTCGGCGCTGGACGAAACTCGAAAAACGGGCGCACGAATAATCTGCGCCACCCGCGATTCGTCCTCATCTCCAAAAATAAACTTTTCCTGCGCCCCGATCTTCCCCGGCGCTCCCTTGTGTCCTCCCCGTTGAAGATCTTTCCTGGCCAGCAGTCCATCGAGAATCCGCGCTCGCTCCCACAGCGGACGATCAATGAGCAACTCCCCGCGCGCATACAGAACATCGAACGCGAGGTACACCACGGGAATCTCCCGGAGCACTTTCTCGCTCACTTTCTTTCGTCCCAGCCGCTGTTGCAAGATTGAGAACGGCCGCGCCTGGCCTAGTTCAGTGGCTTTGATCTCAGCTGATTCAGAAAGCGGTTCGTCCACGACCAGCTTCGTGTCGCCAAGCTTGTGGGGATATTCCCACGCGACAATCTCGCCATCGAGAATGGCAGCCTCCGGCAATCCCGCGAGCGCATCGGGCAACTCCGGAAACGACTCCGTGATCTCGTCCCGCGTTCGTGAGAAGAGCTTTACTACACCGCCGGAAACATGCGCCTGCGCGCGGATCCCGTCATACTTATCTTCAACGGCAGCCTCAGCGAAATAACTTAGCCCATCTTCGGGCGACTCGACCGGACTCGCCAGCATAAATCCGAGAGGATGGAACATGCGCATCTTCGCCTGAGACAAATTATTTTCAACCGCAAGTCGAAGAGTGTTGCCAATGTCGCCGAGCAGCATGTTGGCGCGCTGCACCGCGGCGAGAGTGGCGCCGCAAGCCTCTGCGATTGCCTCCTCCACCAGACTTTCTTTCAGCCCAATGCGCAAATCACCGGTCATGATCTTGATGATGTACTTGGCTTCGAGCGGTGTGGCGCGCCCCAGCAAATCCCGAACCAGCGCAGACTTCGCTGCAGGTCCGCGCGCAGCGGCGATCTGCCGGAAAGTGTCTTCAACTTTGAGAACGTCTAGCATCTCTCGAGATCTCTCGGGCAGAACCTCTTCCGCGACAGCTCCCAAATCTCCGTGCTTTCGATAAGCCGCATTTAGCGCGGCCTCCTCTTTTCCAGAAACCTCCGCGACGACGCGCCACAATAGTGCCCAGCCGATCTGCAGAGTGGTTTCTTCCCAAACGGCGAAAGGTCGTCCGGAAAGAAACACTGCCAAGACGGCGGCTTCGTCGATGGTGCGCGATTTCAGGTAGTCAGCCACGATCGCTGTCTTCTGCAATTTCTTCGGGGTGGCAGCAATCGCCTCGCAAATCTGTGCGAACTTAAGCATGTCATTCCAAAGAATAGACGAAAGGCAATCGGCCGATTGAGAACTTTACTCCTGTGATAACCTACTTGCTGGCGCTTTCTGGCGCCTGGAGCATCTAATACTCGTGCGTTCGTTGCGCAATTTCGTGCGTTTCCTGGTGGCGGTGCAGCTTCTGCCCGCGCTTGAGAGTGGGGAAGAAACTCTGGTCGGCGGCCAGGCCGTGCTTGAAGGTGTAATGATGCGTTCTCCCCACGCCTGGGCGATTGCCTGCCGCAAACCTTCGGGCGAAGTGGTCACCATGAGCCAGCCGCTCGAGCGCCCCTCCGAGAAGC
This sequence comes from Candidatus Sulfotelmatobacter sp., assembly GCA_049696955.1. Lineage (GTDB taxonomy): Bacteria > Acidobacteriota > Terriglobia > Terriglobales > Acidobacteriaceae > Sulfotelmatobacter. The sequence goes on from JBAVUV010000878.1 coordinate 1,754, forward strand.
ATAAGTGGATGGCTTGGCCCATTGTGCGAGGCGTGATGACGCTTGGTTATGCCATGTCCCTTGGCTACCGCGCGCTGCGCTTCTCGGCCAACGTTGCCATCGAGGAAATAATGCAGGACGATTCCACAGATCATGTAGAGACTGCCGGCTCGACCGTCCTGCAAAAGCGAAGCGAAGCGCAACCTTCGCCGGCCAAGACCCGGGCGCGAGAGAAGGCGGCTTCGATCAGCGGATGGCTCGCCGCCGGCAATGTCATCATCTCGCTGGCATTTTTCATTTTCATGTACAAGTATTTGCCATTGCTGGCGGCCACCGAACTGAAAAAAGCGAATCCGGCGCTGGGCGGCCAGATCGTGTTTAACCTGGTTGACGGCGCCGTGCGGTTGATTCTGTTCCTCCTCTTCATCTGGGGAGTCTCGTTGTTCCCGGATATCCGTCGCGTGTATGAGTATCACGGTGCCGAGCATAAGACGGTATTTGCTTTTGAGAACGGCGATCCGCTCGAGACCAAAGCCGTGCAGAAGTATTCGACTTTCCATCCCCGCTGCGGCACCAGCTTTCTAATGACGGTGATGCTCATCTCGATTGGTTTCTACATGCTGATTCCGTTCACCACTTTCTGGGCGCGCTTTGCTTCGCGCATCGCATTGCTGCCGGTAATTGCCGGCGTCTCGTATGAAATCATCCGCTTTGCCGCGAAACATCGAGGCTCTCTTTTTGCCTTAATGACTGCCCCGGGCTTGTGGTTACAACGGATCACCACCCAACCTCCGTCGGATGAGCAGGCGCAATGCGCCATCGTCGCCCTCGATCAAGCCATGGGTCTGGAAAAAGCGAACGGCGGCGAGTTGGTGATTGCCTAGCGGCTCCGCCGCGAATATTTCTCTCACCTCATCTCTCATCTACAATCCTAATGGGACGCAGCTTGCTACTTCCAGCTGGCTTGCCTTCCTGTGAAACTGAGACGTCGAAAGCGACGTTGCTAGGAAAGACTCCCGGTGTTTGAACGCTTAGATCAAATCGAAGCTCGATACGAAGAACTGACTCAAGCTCTCGCTTCGCCGGATATTGTCAACGATTCGGCGAAATACCAGAAGACCGCCAAAGCGCACAGCGAAATAGCGCCAGCGGTAGAAAAATATCGCGAGTATAAAGACTTGACCAGGGGCATCGCGGAGAGCAAGTCTATGCTCGCCGAGGAAAAAGATCCTGAGATGCGCGCCTACGCTCAGGAAGAGCTTAACAAGCTGGAGCCACGAGTAGCCGTGATTGAAGAAGAGCTGAAAGTCCTGTTGCTGCCCAAGGATCCGAATGACGAGAAAAATATCATCCTGGAGATCAGAGCGGGTACCGGCGGGGACGAAGCTACGCTCTTCGCCGCCGAAATCTTCCGCATGTACACTCGCTTTGCCGAAACGCAACGTTGGAAAGTTGAGATTCTTTCCTCTTCAGAATCGTCAGCTGGAGGTCTGAAGGAAGTCATCGCCATCATCGAAGGCAATCGGGTTTTTTCTCAGCTCAAGTATGAGAGCGGGGTCCACCGCGTGCAGCGTGTTCCCGCCACCGAGCAACAGGGAAGGGTTCACACTTCCGCGGTGACGGTCGCCGTGTTGCCCGAGGCCGAAGATGTGGACATCAAAATTGAACCGAAAGACCTGCGCATCGACACGTTCTGCTCCTCCGGGCCGGGCGGCCAGTCAGTGAATACGACTTACTCTGCGGTGCGCATCACACACATTCCAACCAATACCGTAGTGAGCTGCCAGGATGAGAAATCACAAATCAAGAATCGCGAGAAGGGCATGCGCGTTTTGCGTTCGCGGCTTTACGAAATTGAAATGGAAAAGCAGCAGCAGGCCTTGGCAAAAGAGCGCAAGGCGATGGTGGGCTCAGGCGACCGCAGCGAGAAAATCCGCACCTATAATTTTCCGCAGAACAGACTTACCGATCATCGGATTGGATTCACCATTCATCAGTTGGAAGCTGTAATGGATGGCAAGCTGCAACCGCTGATCGAAGCGCTCACCACTCATTATCAGGCGGAGAAACTGAAGCAGGAAACCGCAAGCGTCGCAGGATAAGACGTTTATAGCCCAAATGCGGCGGAAGAAATCTGTGACGAAGCAACCCGTGCGCAGAAAATCCGCACCTAATGACCACGATGGCGAACCGCAAGTCTCGCTCACTACTGGCGCTGGCAGGTTTCGGGTTAGTTACGGCCGGAGCGGCGTGGTACGGTTCGCGTTACAGCCACCGCGGCAGCCGTGATACGTGGTACCGCCATCTCGACAAACCGAGTTTTACCCCGCCTGCTGAAGTTTTCCCCGTAGTGTGGGTATCACTTTACGCAATGATCGCGTGGTCAGGATGGCGGATTTGGAGCGCTGCACCGTCCCGTGAACGCAAACATGCGCTCCGACTGTGGATTTCGCAGCTCAGCGCCAATGCGAAATGGTCGAAGCTTTTTTTTGGTGAGCATCGTCCAACGCTCGCGCTGGCGGACGCGATCGCTCTCGAAGGAATGATCTTTTCCTATATTAAGGCGGCCTGGAAAGTTGATCATGCAGCCGCCAACGCCTTTATTCCTTACGCGGCATGGGTCGCATTCGCCGCCGTGCTCAACGCGGAAATTGCCAGACTCAATCCGCGCCGGGCTTGAGCAGAGTTTGATCCCCGGTTTCGCGCAGCAGCCATCGTAGTCCTTTCTGTACCATGTCATCGTCATCGGCGAGAAGCGAACCCGAAAGCTTTTTGATCTCGGGAAAGAACATCCTGACTCGTGCACCGCGGATCAGCGCTACGCATGCTGCTCTCCGGTGCCACCGCTTCGGAGACTTAGCCCAGCGGAAAATTATTTTTGTCCGCGCAGGCTTGGCCGCGACCATCGGGCCGATCAGGTTATGCACCAGCGCATCGTGATCCGCCCAGCTACTGATGCGGTTGAGCCAGGACTCGAAGAGCTTGAACTCGCGGTCGCCGAATTCGGCGTCGAGCTTTTCCAGCAGCAAGACGGCAGCGATTTTTTCTTCGAGGACCAGGCCGGTAAAAAGCTGATCGGCAACGCGTACTAGAAAGTCGAGGCCATATTCTTTCCTTATCTCGCGCCGAAGGCGAATGGCCGCACGGCGCAAATCCGCCGTGTACCAGCCGTGGGATTTGATTTCTTCTTTGAAGAACCGCTGCACCCCGGAGGCGTGTTCAGCGGAGCCGCCATCTTTCAGTGCGCGGCGAATTTTAGCAGCGACCTGCGCCGGAGTATCGCCTTTTTTCGTGGAAGTATTTTTATTCGACTCGTTCACTCG
>JBAVUV010000879.1:0-3736 GCA_049696955.1 Candidatus Sulfotelmatobacter sp.
GGTCACACCGTTCCCTGTGCTTCCATGCAGCCGAGTTGGAAATGTCGAGAGAGAAAACTGGTTTTCGCAAGAAGTTCGTCCGGCGAACCCGATTCGACAACCCGGCCACTCTCAATGACCACGACAAGATCAGCGATTTCAACGAGGGACTTTCGATGGGTGATGAGAATTGCAGTACGGCCTCGGAGGACATCACCAAACGCCCGGCTGATTGCAGCTTCGGAGGCAGGATCTAAAGCGGCCGTCGGCTCATCCATAATCAAGATGGACGGATCTCTGAGTAAGGCACGAGCCAGCGCAATCCGTTGGCGTTCTCCGGCTGAAATTGTGGAACCACGCTCTCCGATAATTGTCGCGTAACCTTCCGGAAGCGATTGAATAAAGTCGTCGATCGCCGCAGCACGAGCACAGGGGCGAATGTCTGACAAAGTTGCCTGCGGTCGTCCGTATGAGATATTTTCTTGAATGCTAGCATGGAAGAAGAAAGGAGTTTGTTCAACGACAGCAATCTCACGGCGTAGGTCTTCGAACCTCAAATTGCGTAGATCATGACCACCGATGGTAATGACACCCGAGTCAGGATCGTAAAGGCGCAACAATAGGTCCGCAAGTGTGGATTTGCCGGCTCCGCTGGACCCGACGATCACGCAGAGTGCGCCAGCCGGAATCGAGAGCGATACTTCATCGATCACCGGAACTTTCTGAGAATACTTGAACCGAACGCGATCAAAGACGATATCAGCCCGCAAATCGTTGAGCGGCTGAGCATCCGGAGATTCGTGAACTTCGATGGGCACGTCAAATAACTGCAGAACGCGACCCAAAGCCACGCCTCCGGTGAGAAGGCTCGTGTAAGTTCCGAGCAAACTTTGAACCGGAGCGAGCAGGCGCAAGTGATATGCCATAAATGCCACCAGCGCTCCGATCGTGAGTGATCCGTTGATAACCAACTTTCCCCCGTAGAGGAAGACAATTGCGGTGGACAACGTCAATACTGTGCCCGGCAGGGCACCCGCAAGGAACGACAGGATTTTTAGGGACAGTAGCGATTGCACAAAACCTGCATTATGCCGCCGGAACTTTTCCGCTTCGTAGTTTTCGTTTCCGGAGGCAACGACAAGACGCATCCCCAAAAAGCTTTCAATCAAGAAGCTGCCCAAGTCAGAGCTGCGCTCGCGAAGAACTCGAGTCTGCAACGTGAGCCGCCCCTGGTAATGCCGGAGAGCAACGATGCTTATCGGAAGAAGGACGATGCTTACTAGGAACAATCGCCAGTTGAGCCATGACATGATGAGAATGCTTCCTGCGAAAAACAGAAAGTTCGAGAGAACAGACAGTAGCGTATCCGAGCAGACACGTTGGACCTCGCCGATGTCGTTGTTAATCCGCGAAACGATATCGCCGAGTTTGGCGGTGGTGAAGTATCGGGGCGACAGTCTCTGCAAATGACGGTAGACCGCGAGCCGCATGTCAAACAGGCTTTCTGCAGAAAGCTTCGTGTAATAGTAGCTCGAGACGATATTTAGCAGGAATCCAAGAACAGTGACTACGACCATGAGCACGGCGATTTCAACGAGGCTGTGCATGTTTCGTCGGAGCAAGGCATCATCGATCAGCAAGCGAGAAATATAGGGATTGACGAGACCGACCGCTGTAGAGAAGAGCCCCAGAATCACGACGAGTAGAAACCCCCGCCAATAGGGCACTACATACACCAGAGCCCGCTGGTATTGGGCAAATGGTATCGCGTTGTAATTCCAACTCACAGTCGACTTGGCGACAGTTGGCACCGGCGAGATACCGTGTTCCTGCTCAAGCAATCCTCATGCAACGAGGGCTTTGTTCGCCGGAGATCCTGGGTCGCGATCGATGCGGCGTAATTCGGAATCTATTGTGTCGAGAAAGAAAATGCTGCACTGTGGCCCGGCGCAGAGGAAATCGCCGAAGATGTAGCAGCCAACGGCATAACCACCAGATTTCCTGCTAGGTCCCCAGGCATTTCGACGACACCTCGGAGTTCAAGTGTTTGCGCGTCGTATACCTCCAATTGGTAACCAGCCCCTGAGATAAAAAGTTTTGTGCCGTCGGCAGAAATTGCAAACTGGGACAATCGATTTCGGCCTTCAAACCCGCGTTTATTAACTATCTTTCCAGTCCGCATATCGAAAGCCCAGAATTCGTACCGGAGATTTCCGATGGCGGGATTGGTGGTAACGACGCTATAGCCGAGCTTGCGGTCCGGTGTTTGAAATAAACCAGTCATCGTATAGGTTTCCGGCCCAATGGGGATGAATACAAAGGATATTTTCTCGAGATTGATTCGCGCGATTCCAAAAACTCTCCGATGAACATAGGGGTCAGACGACGTAAAGAGCCCCGTCATTTCACCGGGCTGCTCGTTTGGATCGGCGACCGTGCTGAATGTGAGGTTCTGCATGTCGGCTAGGGGAGGTTGAGCAAGGTCAATCTTTTTCACAAGCGTAAATCCCGTAGTTTCAAACACCAAGATTTCGTCGCGAAAGACGTAGAGGTTCTTGCCGTTGGCCGATAGTTTGATTTGAGCGCGAGTGTCTAGGAAACCCTCGTCTTTCGGGAAGTCGACCATGCGGGTGATCTTCTGCGCCATCAAATCGATCACCACAAATTTGGGCGGCTCTACCTCATACCGGTCGACCTGCTTGCTAACGATATTCGCGAGTCCGTAGAGATATCTGCCCGTCGGATCGGGAACCATTGCGCTTACCCGGACGTTTCGATTTCCCTCATTCAGGCTGAATGATCCAATTACCTTTCGAGTGGCCAGGTCAACGCTCACGATCTCACGGCTCTGACCGTTGGTCAGCGCGTAGAGCTTTTTCTTGTCGGCCGACAAAACCAAGTTAGGAGTGATATCACTTTTCAGGTCGACGTTATCGACGATCTTTTCGCTCACCGAGTCGAAAACGATCAATTGATGCGGCCAAGTCGCCAAGTACACCAACTGCTCGTTAGAAGGCGCCGCACTAGCAATGCCGGCGACGGCGACCAGTAAAAAGCATACGAGAAAATAAAGTGATCGCATCGAGTACCTCCTCAAAACTTCATGGGAAAACAATGTCGATATTGCGCCAATCTTTTGTCGCGGTAGCGCACTTACTGGTCCAATCTGGATAATTGTTCAAATGGTCGGGAACCTGAGCCGGCCAAAAACAGTTGATATAGCAATCAGATATGTCGCGCTCCACGGGCTGGCATAGTCCCGCCGTCCCCCCGGCGGAGTCGACCTCCCATCCGGGCGAAAAGACAAGCGAACAGCCAAGTGGTACGTGAGGTAGCGGCACCGGCGGCTGACCGTTCTGCAACGCAACAATATCGGCTTCGGCCGCAGGCGCCTGCTTCTCAATACGTATCGCTTTCTGATTGATTGCCCTGATGTGTCTCATTGCGCTTTCCTTTCTGCGAAGTGATCTAAGAAGGAGGGATTCTGGGCTGCGATCGCGCCGTAGATGTGCAAACAGGTATCCGTCCAACCTCGAATCCAGTCACAATAATGGAGGTTCGCGTGCCCGGTGTCGCCGTAACGCACATAGGCTTCGTGATGGCAACCTCCTGCGCAAAGCGGCCGGGCCCAGCATGTGTGGCAGTCTACTTTCGAGTCAATGTGACCGCGGTTCAGAAATTCAGATTGCTTCTGCTTGTTAAGTCCGCTTGACACATGTCCTAGCGCATGAGTATCGGAATCGACAAATCTGTGGCA
>JBAVUV010000880.1:0-6138 GCA_049696955.1 Candidatus Sulfotelmatobacter sp.
ATTGAGAGCCACAAAACCCTCGAATGCTTGTTGAGCGGATACAGATCAGGGATAAGCGAACAGCCGCGAGCATTCTGTTGCGCAAGGTGAGACGCTGTCAAGGTGGACGAAAGTATGGGGGAAGAAAGTCCCCAACTAGCAAAAGGAACTGGAGTGATCGACGTTGTGTCGGATTTTGACCTTGGCTGCTACGCCGCAGAAGTCTGAAAGGGCCTTCTCATATTCGATTTATTGTGGCGCTGATGGGGACGATACAACCGCGTGCGCCTCTTTGGCGGGCGGGATCTCACTTCCGGGTGGATAAACGAAAATCTGCAACTTGCCCCACCCCACGTCGGAATTCGTGTCCGACTGCTTGCCCATTCCAAGAGTCTTAAGTTGACTGTCGTCGAATCCGAAGTGCTCCACCAGATATTCGCGCACCACCATAGCTCGAGCTTCCGTCAGCACGAAGTCTTTCTGCGTATCGCCTTCCATGCCAGTAGACGCCACGACGACCGCAAATCCAAACTGAGTATTGGCCAGGAACTCGCCGCCAGCCTGAAGAGATTTCTGATTCTTCAGCTTGGCAGAATCTTTCTTATCGAAAAGCTGCTTCGCCGAATAGGTAAATTCCTTTGTTGGGGCGCTCTGCGGCAATCGTTCAATCTCGTCCTTGGCAAGTTCAGCCGAATCTTCGTAACCCCGGCTTTTGAAATATCCGCGGACAAAGAAGTTGTGCTTCATGGCCTCCATATTCTCCTGGAAGTCGGTGGCCCCGGCTTGCGCCTGAATCATGGTTTCGTGCATGGCGCTGGTGGTCTGTTCGAGGTTGTTGTAGAGCTGCTTGTCGTTCACCAGTGCTCCCACGGTTCCCCGCCCCTCATTGATCTTGGCGCTGATCGAATCCAGATTCGCCGTTGCCCGCGTGGCATTCTGAATTGCTGCCTGACTACTATCCAAAATGTCACTCGTCTTGGCGAGCAGGTCTGACATTTCGAGTGGCGGCTGGCTGGCCAGGGTATAGTCATTCTCGACGTTGGCTGACTTGGCGGAGCCAAAGGAGATCGCAAGATATTGGTTGCCTAGCAAGCCTTCGGTTTCGATGGTTACCACGGAATCTCTCTTGATGATTTCGTGTGTGGACTTGGCGAGATCCATGACCACCGTGACTTTTTCGCCCGGCCGGTGGGGCAGCGCGATGTCATGCACGGTTCCGCTGTGAACGCCGCCGACTCTCACATCGGCGCCAGCATCCAGGCCTTCTACGTTGTCGAATTGCGCTTTCAACTGGTACGTGGAGCTGAAAAGATACTGCTTGCCACCGATGACGAAGATGCCAGCCACCAGAATTGCCAGGGTAGCAACGATGAAAGCCCCTAACCGCGCCGCTTTCGACATGATGTTCTCCTACGAATGCTTTAAAAATTCCCCAACAAAAGCGATGTCACTTTTCTGAAGTTCTTCGAAACTGCCTTGAATCACCACGTCGCCCTCATTGAGCAGGGCCAGGCGGTTGGCGATGGTCCTCGCGCTGTGCAGATCGTGCGTCACTACGATGGACGCCATGTGGTGTTGCTGTTGGAGCTTCAGAACCAACTCGTCGATTTCCCCGGAACTGATGGGGTCGAGGCCAGCGGTGGGCTCATCGAGCAGCAAAATATCCGGCTCCAAAGCGAGCGCGCGTGCCAAGCCGACTCGTTTCTGCATACCGCCGGAGATGTCCGAAGGCATCTTTGCAGAAGCGTTCTCCATTCCTACTTCCGCCAAGAGTTCTCGAACCCGATCACCGCGCTCGGACTTTGACATGTCTTCTTTGTGATGTTCCAACGGAAAAGCTACATTCTGTTCTACGGTGAGCGAATCGTAGAGCGCCGCGTGTTGAAACAGAAAACCCATCTTCTTTCTGATTTCGCCCAGCTGATCGAGAGCCAAGCCGGCGATATCTTGGCCATGAATACGAACCAATCCCGAGTCCGGCTTCTGCAGACCGATAATCAGCCTGAGCAATACGCTCTTACCAGTTCCGCTACGGCCGAGCACGGCGAGTGTCTCGCCACGGTTCACGCTGAGGCTTATTCCGTTCAAGACCGTTTGATTTCCGAAAGACTTGCGCAGGCCTTCGACGGCGATGACCGGTACGCTGCCGTCTTCCTCGGCTTCTGCTCGCTCTATCGGGGTCTGAATCGTACTTTGGTCGATTGTGTCCATAACTGATGACGAAAAAATATTTACGGGAAAAATATAATGATGAGCTTCACCAGCACCACATCCGCCAGGATTACGAACAGTGAAGACAAAACCACGGAACTCGTAGCCGCACGGCCCACGCCCGCTGCGCCGCCCTGTGTGCGCATTCCCTGGAAGCATGCGATCAGACCGATAATCAGCCCAAACACCATGGTCTTAAAAGTTGGAGGGAGGAAGTCGCTGAAATCAGCGCCCTTAAACCCGCTACTAATAAACTGGTGTAAGGAGAGCGGCTCAACCACAGCCTGCGCAACCCATCCCATGATCAAACCGGAGAAATCGGCCGCGAGCGTTAGCAAAGGCAGCATCAGGATGCACGCCAGAATGCGGGTTGCCGCGAGCAGCCGGTAGGGATTTACCGCGGAAGCCTCGATGGCGTCGATCTGCTCGGTCACTTTCATGGACGCCAACTCCGCGCCAATGCCGGCGCCCACTCGGCCACTCACCACCAAACCGGTGATAATGGGCCCGGTCTCGTGGATGATCGAAAACACGATTGCGGCGGGGAGCAATGATTTAGCGCCAAATCGAGTCAGGCTAAAACGGGCCTCCATGGAGAGAACAATTCCGGTAGCGGCGCCCGCCAACGCGACCAATGGCAAAGACTTTGATCCGATCTCATCGAGTTGCCGAAACAATTCCCGGAATTCAAACGGCGGCGTTACCCCAGCCCGCATCACTCGCCAGAAGAAAATTCCGAGATCGCCGAACCATTCCAAGAATCGGTTGATCGGACCGGTGGTTGAAACATTAGAAGAAATGGGCAGGGTCGACGGCCTCGGGAGTAGAGCAGGCATTTCCGCAGACGCTCCGAGCGTATGGTCGATCATGGATTTGATCCCGCGCTCGGCGTGATCGGCCCATTTCCCAGATGCATGCGAGAGAGCAGCGAGTGAGGCCCGCCATAGAGGAATTCCAGTGCGAGATTCCCGCCCACATATCCCAGCATGGTGTAGTTACCCATGCGGAGCGCATCCTTACCGTTGTAGCGCTCGGGATACCACGCGTAGACCGCAGTCATCGTCCCCGCATAGGGAGCGATCAGCGCCGGGAAAGAAAAGACTGTGTGACCGTCTACGCCGCGGCGAGAGGTCAGTGTGGAAATCACCGCGTGTTTAAGTCGCGGGAACAATCCTTTGCACTCGCAGCGGTAGTACAGCGTGTCTTCTTTGAAGGCCTCTGCCAATCCGTAGCGCGCGGTCGTGGTGACTGCCGCGATTCCGAAGTTTGAGCCGATTCGCAGGCCAAACCCCCTGGCCCCCTGCTTCCACTCCGGAGGCGTGTCGTACGCCTGGCCAATGCCGGCGGCAAAGGCCGCGCCAGCCAGCGGATAGGGGCCGAACGCGTCGAAGACGTAGTTGTGGAGTTTTGTTTTCTGCGTCGGACGCACGTAGATTAAGTCTGGTTGAGTCGAGGTTGTGGTGGCTACGGTGCCTGGGGACTCCTCCGGACCGGCGAGTGCTTGCGCTGTTGCAAGAACCGGCAACGCGATCACGGCCGCGATTGCCAGAAGCATCTTCCGACGCATCTTCATTGTCTAGATTCTCCTTGGCCAGTTCAGGAGGCCTTACGCTCTAGTGAGCGTTTTCACACCGTAAGCGGACAACTCGTGTGGTCGCACTGGCAGGCAATCTCCACTTCCTTCGATCCTGCTTCTTTACAGGCTTGACCGCAGTACTTGTCGCCAGCTTGCGCGACGCACTTGCATGGCAGATGCGCACACTTGACCTGTTCATTCGTCATAAGTCATTCTCCTTTTTTGGTTGTTCAAGTTTTCTGTTGAAGGATTGGGATGGGCGCTATTCCCTTAGCCCGCAGATTTTTCAATGGTTCATGGTTTTAGATCCGTCCGAGAATCAGCAAAATGATAACGATAAAAAGAACCAGTCCCAAGCCGCCGGTCGGGGCATAGCCCCACTCGCGGCTATGCGGCCAGCGTGGCAACGCACCAACCAGGGCTAATACCAGGATTACGATCAATGCGGTTCCGATCATATTTGCTCCCTATTTCTTTCCTGTGATCGAATCGGCGCGAATCCCGAAGAGCAGACCCGCGCCGACAATGCTCAAGTTGCTCGATTAGCGCTAGAGTGTGACGGCCAGCTCGACGTTGACTCCGGGATATGCCGGATTGCACAAGTAGTACACCCCGTCAATATCGATGACATAAACGTTTTGCGTGTAGAGCCAGTTGCTTGGCCACGCACCAACAAATCCGAAGGAATAGCCGCCGTATTGGAAGCGGTGATTGTTGTAATCGCCTTGGCTGACGCGGAAAGTATGTTGCTGTCCAAAGTTGGCCTTGTAACGATCGTCCGGAATGCGGCCACCACGGTTAGCCTCTGCGTGCGCCGGCTGTGCGTGTTGCTCCTGCGCGTTCTTTTCTTCCGGCTTGTTGTTATTCTGCCGCGGCGCAATTTTCTCTTCGGGCTTCGCGTTGTTCTCCTGCCGGGCATTTTTCTCTTCCGGCTTAGCGCTCTTCTCCGGCTGCGCGCTCTTTTCTTCTGGCTTTGCAGACTTCTCTGGTTGCGCCTTCTTTTCGTTCTCTTCAGGCTTTGCTTTCTCTTGGTCTTGATCGTGCTGCTCCTGTGCGTAGACTGGAGCCGCGAGGATCAAGGACAGGACTGCTGTGCTGACAAATCCGATTATTTTCATAGGGTGTTATCTCCACATCGACCTGATCGACCTGTAATTACGCTGCTTACTGCAAACTGCCTGTTGTCGCGTTCACCGGACTACCGATTGCGTCGCCCGAGACAACAAGTTCCACTCTCCGGTTCTGTTGCCGCCCGGCCGAGTTATCGTTAGAGGCCACTGGCAGAGTATTGCCGAAGCCTTTGGCGCTTACTGAATTCATCGCAACGCCTTCCTGCACCAGGTAATCGCGCACCGAACTCGCGCGGTTCTCGGATAAAGTTTGATTCATGGCATCGCCGCCGACGTTATCGGTGTATCCGCCGACTTCAATGTTCAGTCCCGGATAGGCAAGCAAAATGCCGGCAACTTTCGCCAGTTTCTCGCGCGCCCCCGGTTTCAACGAGAACCTTCCGGTGTCAAACAGAACATCAGACATGCTGACGATGAGGCCGCGGGCGCTGTCGCGAGTCTGCAGGATGGAGTTCAACTGCTCGGACAATTTCGCACGCATCGCCGCTTTGTCTGTATCAGCCTGTTGCGCGTTTAACTGCGCCTGCTGTGCTGCCAGGCGGGACTGCTCCGCATCGGCCTGTGCCGCGGAAAGTGCAGTTGCGGATGCAGCCTGGTTGGCGGCCATATCCGACTGAGCCTTCGCGCTTGCTGCTTGCGCGTCGGCGGCTTCGTTGCGGGCTCTTGCCGCGTCGAGGTCCGCTTGAGCCGTGGCTGCCTGGGCCTGATCTTTCTGCCGGCGAGCATTGTCCGCTTGCGCCTGCGACTGAGCCTGCGCATCCGCGGATTCCTGGCGTTCGTTCGCCAGCCTGATCTCATCCATCTTCTTGACTGCGATGGCACGCGCATCTTCCGCGGTCTGCACCGCATCGCGGGAGACAGCGATCAGAGGCTTGCGGTCGATGTGTTTGTCGATTGCATAGCTATCGGCGCTATCCATCAACTTGACGGCGCGCTGATAGCTGTCAGATGCGTACTGCTCCGCTCCTTCAGATTGAGCGATGCGCAGCGCGTTGCGCGCTTCGAAAAATTCCAGGGGCAGTTTCGCATTTAAAACTACCGGGTCAAACTTGTAGCCGGTAGGTATGTAGCCGCCGCGCTCCATGAGTTCATACTTCGCATTCACCGCTTCACTGGTGCCCTTGGTGTCTTCGCGAATCACATTCTCGAGCACAACCACGTTGCTCGGCTGCCGCACCGCATAATAAGGTTCAGCGGTGACGATCAAAGCAAAGGCCTGAAGGTCTGTAGTCACCTGCAGTT
>JBAVUV010000881.1:0-3361 GCA_049696955.1 Candidatus Sulfotelmatobacter sp.
CCATTGAAGTGCTTGGTTTTTTCGATAGCGGCAATATTGGTCGGTTCTTCGACGACGCAGACCAGTCGCTGGTTGCGGGTCGCGCTGGTGCAGTAAACACAAGGATCAACATCAGTGATGTTGTTGCACACTGAGCACAACCTGAGGCTAGCCTTGACGTCGCGCACCGCAGCGGCCAACGCTTCCGCGTCTTCGTCGCTCGCGCGCAGAATGTAAAAAGCCAGCCGCTGCGCGCTCTTCGCGCCTACGCCCGGCAGCTTCTTCAATTCGTCGATCAACCGCGACATCGGCTCAGCAAATTTCGACATATTATTTTGGAGATTGCTTCAAGGAGTCATTCAGTCGATGATCCAATCGCTAGAGTCCGCCGATGCCGAGCCCGCCCAGTATGCCGCCCACCGTTGATTGCATCGCGTTATCTACTTTGCGCGCGGCTTCGTTCACGGCGGCCAGCACTAAATCCTGCAGCATTTCCACGTCGCCCGATTTTACCGCCTCAGGGTCGATGCGCAGGCTGAGCAATTGCTTGCGGCCATCCATCTTCGCAGTCACCGTGCCTCCGCCAGAAGTGGCTTCCACCACCGTTTCCTGCATCTTTTTCTGCAGGGCATCATACTGCGACTTGGCCTTCGACATTAATTCTTGCAGGTTGAATCCGCCCATATAGCTCTACCGCTTCTCCTTGTAGTCGATCACGGTTCGAATCTCTGCGCCAAATTTCTCCCGCAGACGGCGGACCACGGCATCTTGCTCGGCCCGGCTCCGGCCGCCGACGCCTGAGTTGGTTCCTGCGGTTCTCGTTCCACCATTGCGCTGACCTTCCGGGGGAGCGACGGTTGCACCTGGAACAATCTTCAGTTTGACGGCCCGGCCCAAAACGCCGCTGGCCGCGGCAATCGCGAGCCGTCTGGCATCCGCGCCCAGAGACATATCGATCACGGTTTGCGACTCCGATAACTTAATCACTACTTCATTGCCTTCCACCGACCACTCGCCTGCTTCCAGCATGGAAACCAGGATGCGCTGATTGCCATCCATCAGTGCCTGCAGGACGGCGTTCTTTAGCCTGTCCCCTGGAATTTTGGGCGCGCTGTCTACCGATTGGAGTGGGGAGATTCGCGGAGCCGATTGCACCTGAACGCCAGCTTGAGGGCTTGTCTGCAATTCCCGCTGCGGGTCGGGAAATGAACTAACCTGGCGATCGGGAGCACTGTCGTTGAGATTTGTGGGCGCAGCCGCGCCCATGATCACGCGCGCAGATGAGCTTCCAGCACGCGATCCGTCTGTCGAGACTTGATTGTCGGAAAAAGGACTGGCGGAAAATGTGTCGGCGGAAGATTCATGCCGCGGACCAACCTTGCGCGCCGAATCGGCCGCGAAGGGCGAAACCTGATTCGGACGAGTGGATGCAACCGCGTCCGAGCGTCTCGTGTCGGCTGCGGGCGAAGCTACAATGGAAGGCCGGGCCGCGGTTCTGGAACTGTTCGCGCCGGCGACGGCAGGACTCGAAGCATTCGCCAGGTCGCTGAGCAGTTGTTCGATCGGCAACAGCCGCTGCGCATGCGCCATCTTCAGCAATCCCAGCTCGAGATGAAATCGCTGCTCCTGCTTGTAGCCCAGTTCGCCATGGGTCCGCAACATGATCTGCAGATGACGGGTGAGGTCCTCTTCGCCGAAAAGGCTCGCGACGCGTTCCACGCGATCCCGCTCTTCACTAGAGATCTGCAGCAGGGAAGAGTCCTTGCCCGCAACCTTGGCCACGGTGGCATTGCGCAGAAAGCGCACCATTTGCCGCGCGAAATGAGTGGGGCTGTTACCTTCGCTGATGAGATGATCGACCTGCCGCAACACGTCTTCGCTGGCGCCGCGCGCGACTGCCTGCATCACTTCTTCGAGAATATGCGCGGGCGCAGCTCCGACCAGATTGCGTACCGAGTCAGCCGTAAGCCTTCCGCTGGAAGATGCAATCGCCTGATCGAGAATCGACAGCGCATCCCGCATGGACCCGTCGCCGGCTTCGGCAAGCAGCGCGAGGGCATCGTCATCGGCTTCAATATTTTCGCGGCCAACGAGATCGCGCAACTGCGCCACAATCGCATCGAACTTTACGGCACGAAAGCTGAAGTGCTGGCAGCGCGAGCGAATCGTCTGCGGAATATCCTCGGGCTGCGTGGTTGCGAGCATAAAGACGATATGATCCGGCGGCTCTTCCAGCGTCTTCAGCAATGCGTTGAAGGCTGCGTCGGTAATCTGGTGCGCTTCGTCGAGAATGTAAATCTTGAAGCGGTCGCGTGCGGGCCGGTAGCGCGCAGCTTCGCGCAGTTCGCGGATTTCGTCGATACCGCGATTCGTGGCCGCGTCGATTTCGATCACGTCAACTGCATTACCGGCTCGAATCTCGGTGCAGGATTCACAGATGCCGCAAGGCTCCGCCACTGGCTCATCGGATGACCGGCAATTCAAGGCGGCAGCGAGAATACGCGCCACGGTGGTTTTTCCGATCCCGCGATGGCCGCTGAATATGTAGCCGTGCGCGGTGCGCCCCTGCTCCAGAGCATTCTGCAGAGTGCGGGTAACGTGCTCTTGTCCGATAACTTCGGAGAATTTCTGCGGACGATATTTGCGCGCCAGGACGGTGTAGCTCATGAGCTGGAAGAGTCGATTATACGTGATCGTCGACGAGATGGTCGCGCCGCCATTTTGCTGGAAGGCTTGCTAAAAACAAAGAGCAAGGCATACTCTGGTGCGTCGATATTGGTCTGCAGATTTTGCGTCGATGAGGGCTCGCTGCGCCGTAAGGGAGGATAAGTGATGCAATTGAAACTGGCAACAAAAACTAAAGATGGAATCCTGATTGTGGATTGCACTGGCCGTATCGTATTCGGCGAAGAGTCTTCGCTCATACGCGAAACTGTAAAAAGGGCTATTTCGGAAAATAATCGCATCGTGCTTAATTTGGGCGAAGTGAGTTACATCGATTCTGGCGGACTGGGAACTTTGGTGGCTTTGCGCACGACCGCGCAAAACGCCGGAGGCACGATCAAATTAACGAACTTGACGAAACGTGTTGGCGATTTGCTGCAGGTCACCAAGTTGCTCACGGTTTTCGACGTCTACAATTCCGAAGCGGAAGCCATCGAATCGTTCCGCAAAGCGGCATAGCCGGCCCGCGCGTTGTGACCATGCGTGGCAGGTTGGTGTCTGTCGCACGTAATTCGCAAACGCTCCGGCTTCCTTGAATGGTTTCTCGCGTCATATTCATACTCTGCCTCCTGGTCAGCGCCAGTGGTTTTGTGTCTCCGCCGGTCGCACTGGCTTTGGGACTGGTGTTTGGCCTGACCTTGCCTCATCCCTATGGGGA
>JBAVUV010000882.1:0-2819 GCA_049696955.1 Candidatus Sulfotelmatobacter sp.
CGCTGCACGCGCATCTCGCGAACCAGATGCTCAAAAGGCACACTGTCATGATCCAGTGTCTCGATAGTCAAATCGCGGGTGCGATGGACAAGATCTCGGAAACTTGGATTGCCTGATAAATTGGCAGGAAGAACTACGGTGTTGAGAAAATATCCGAGGAGCGGCAACGTCTCAGGACTGTTGCGGCCCGCGGTAACGCTTCCGATGGGAATGTTTTCTTCGCCTGAATAGCGATAGAGGAGCGCGGCGAAACTCGCCAGCAGCGTGTGAAAGAGCGACACCCCTTCGGCACGGCTTAACTCTCTTAATCGAGAGGTCAGGCTGGCGATCAATCGGAACGGGTACATCGAACCCCGAAACGACTGCGATCGTTCATGTTGACGATCGGTAGGCAAATAGCTTTCGGGCAACGGACCACTAAGCTTTTCGCGCCAGTACTCAAGGTCCTTCGCGAGAACTTCACGCGTGATGGTGCGGCGCTGCCAACATGCATAATCCGGATACTGAATATTCAGTTCCGATAACGGCGATGCCGCGCCGGCTGCGTGCGCTTTGTAGAGTGTCGCCAGTTCCGGCAGGAAGACACGATAAATCGCTACCCCGTCGAAAATGATGTGGCTGAGCGTCAGATAAAGGCGGTGCTCTTCTTCGTCGAGACGAATCAGTCTCGCTCGAAAAAGTGGAACCTGCTCAAGATCGAGAGGGATTCTGGCATCAGCGGTGGCGAGTGCAATGGCCCTTGTATCGCATTGCTCTCGCGGGAGATCGCGGAGATCGATCACCGGAAGTGAGACGGAAAGATTTTCTTTAACTTCCTGAACTGGCTGGCCATCCACTACAGTGAAACAGGTGCGCCAGGCCTCGTGACGGCGGAGGATCTCGTTAAAGGCTCGTTCAAGGGCGCTGACATTCAATGGCCCGGAGTAATGAATGGTGACAGGTTCGTTATAGAGCGGAATTTCGGGGGCAAGCTGGGCATGTAGCCACAATTGTTCCTGGGCATAGGACAGGGGAACGATTTCCCCAGGCTGCCGTCGTGGAATCTGCCCAGCCGCGGGATGAGACGCGAGTTCACCGCGGGAATATTTTTCCAGGAGCTTTCGTTTTGCGTCGGAGTATTCAGATCCCACTTTGTATCGCCTAATTAAAAATACCGAGGCCTTGCTTTGGATTGCTCGCAGCAAACTGTACTGGAAGCGAAGTCAATCCCCGCAGCCCGAGATTGTGACGCCACACCAGCGGGCCCTGCGCATTGAGTTTCAGTTCAGGCAGGCGCTGCAAAATCGTCTGAAAGGCGATTTGGCCTTCTAGACGAGCCAAAGCCGCCCCGAAACAAAAATGCGCGGCCCAACCAAATGCCAGATGTTGATTGTTCTTGCGAGTGATATCCAGCCGATCAGGTTCCGGAAATCGTTCCGGATCGCGATTGCCCGCACCCATTACCGCGATTACGGCTTGACGCTTTCGAATCTGTTTGCCTCCGAGTTCCACGTCGGATGGAGCCAGTCTAGCGGTGTGTTGGCTGGGGCTTTCGTATCGAAGCAGTTCTTCCACCGCACCGGGAATCAGAGAAGAGTCTGCACGCAAGCGATCGAATTCAACCGGATGGCGCAGAAGAGTCAGCACACCGTTGCCGATCAGGTTGGTAGTGGTTTCCAGACCGCCGACCATCGTAACAATCAGATTGGCGATGATTTCTTCTTCCGTCAGCCGGGCGCCTTCGATCTCGGCGCTCATCATGGCTTGGACCAATCCTTCGCGAGGATGCGCCTTCTGCTCACCCATGGCCGAGCGAAAATAGCTGGTCAGGTTTTCGACACTTTGCAGCACTCGCGAAAAACGGTCTGGATTGTGCTGAAAGTTCCCCAGCATCTCGGCAAAATCCTGCGACCACTCCTTGAGCTGAGTATGGTCAGCCGCCGGCACGCCCAGCAGTTCCGCGGTCACGATTGCCGGGGCTGGGCCGGCGAAGTCGGCAATCACGTCCATCGATCCTTTGGCGACAACCGCGTCGAGCAGTGAGTCCATTACTTCCTGGATGTGCACGCGAAGCTGTTCTACTCTGCGCGGTGTAAAGGCAGCGGAGGCAAGCGTGCGCAGGCGCGTATGATCCGGCGGATCCAGAAACAACATCTGGCGCACCATGACCTCGGCAATCGGGTTGAGCGCCGAAAGGCTCAACGCGCTCAACTGTTCCGGGGTTGGGGTGCGATCGGCAGAAAAATGGTGCAGCACGTGGATCACGTCCGCATACCGCGTCACCACCCAGGCGTGTAGAAAAGGATCCCAGTGCACCGGGTCGTGACTGCGCAGTTTCTGATAGAGAGGATACGGATTTGCCAGAACTTCAGGATCGAGCAATTGATACAGACTGAGCACGCGGTCTTCGGCTGGCGGCACAGAGGGTGGCGCGCTGGCCGCGGTCATGCCGGGATTCCAGGGAGGGACTCGAGGATGCGTTGAGCCTCCTCGTCGGTCATCGTCTGCACTTTGGCGACAAGTAAACGTTCAATCTCGGAGGAGATTTCCGCAATGGTGGGATGATCGAAAAGACTTCTCAAGGAAAGCTCCACCGCGAAACGTTGATAAACCTTTGCAATCAGCTGAGCCCCCATCAGCGAGTGGCCACCCAAGTTGAAAAAGTTATCGTTCCGGCTGACGCGCTCTACCTTCAGAAGACCGGTTAAGAAACCGGCCAGCCAGTGCTCAATGTCCGATTGCGGAGCAGCAAACGCAGCATCGTCCACTGTGTTGTCAAGGGTGGGCTTCGGAAGAGCGGAACGATCCAATTTTCCGTTGGCCGTCATCGGAATGCATTT
>JBAVUV010000883.1:0-2406 GCA_049696955.1 Candidatus Sulfotelmatobacter sp.
GGCCACACGTGGCGCTGATTCCGACTCCTGAGACCCAAGCGCAGCTCAAGCCGTATGCCTCGTAGCCCGCGTCCGCAGTGTCAGCTTGATTTCCACAAGAATCTTCCGACGGCGGCTCCGATTGCTCCGTAAACCCCAAAGTTTATTAGTCCGACTACAATCCACATGAACCAAAACCCACCTGTTCCTGGCTCTGCATCGAGGAAGGTTACGAACAAGAAGGAACCGGGGCAGAGAGAAAGTGAAGCGAAAGATGCGCGGAGAACCGCTGGGCTTTCGAGTCCGGGATCCGTATCAAAATAGACCGCGAAGGCGACGGCAATAACCAGCCCGAAAACGGCTAGCCACATTGTTAGCTGCCTTCGCCTACGAGCAGCGTTTGAATGGTCCATCGTCTAGATGCCTCCGCTAGCTAAGGGTTGATAGCCCGCGCCCCGCAGAACTTTGCCCGGAAGTTTACCAGTCATTTTCCCTTCGTCGATCACCGGCGCCCCGTTCACCAGCACGTACTCCATCCCCTCGGAAAGCTGATTCGGATTATCAAACGTAGCGAGGTCACGCACGGTTGCGGGATCGAAGATGACGATATCAGCCCACATGCCTGACTTGAGAACACCGCGATCGGTAAGGCGCAGACGTTGAGCCGGAAGTGCGGAAAATTTGCGGATGGCGTCTTCGAGCGACAAGGCTTTTTCTTCGCGAACATATTTACGCAAGATGCGTGGGAAGGTTCCGTAGGCTCGCGGGTGAGGATGCTCCTGGCCGAGGATGCCCGTGGGCGAAGTTCCGGAGGAATCGTTGTCGATCGCGACCCAGGGTTGCTGCAAGGCGAGCGTGACATCGGGTTGTGACATGCCGAAAACGGCAACGCCAGTGCCGGGATCTTCGATAAGGAAATCGAGGAGCGCGTCCATCGGATCTTTATTCCAAAGCTTCGCGATCTCGGAAAGACGCTTCCCTTGCAGGGGGAGCATTTTCGGGTTCTCAACTACGCCGATCATGATGGCATCGGGCCCAGGAATTTCCTGCCACTCGTTGTCCCAGTCTTTCGAAGGCGTGAGCATGTCCTTGCGGATGCGTTCGCGGGTCGCCGGATCTTTGAGGCGCTCGACCAGCTTTGCGGTTCCGCCATCGTGCGCCCACGGCGGAATAAATGCGGAGAAATCATTGAACCATGCGGTGTAGGCGTAGGTATCGGCCGTGACGTCGGCGCCAGCGGCGCGGGCGGTGTCGATTGTGGCGACCACTTCAGGCATGCGTCCCCAGTTGTTTTTTCCGGCAACCTTGATGTGCCAGATCTCGACGGGAACGCGGGCCTCATGGCCGATGCGCAGAGCTTCATCGATGGCTTCGAGCACCGAATCACTTTCGTTGCGCATGTGGGTGGAATAGATACCGCCGAATTTTCCCGCTTCCGCGGCGAGCGCGATCAGTTCGTCCGTCTTCGCATAGGGCGCAGGAGCGTATTCGAGCGCGGTGGAAACGCCGACTGTGCCATCTTTCATCGCGTCGCGAACCAGAGCTTTCATCTGCTCCAGTTGTTCTACAGAAGGCTGCACGTTGTTATCGCCAAGAACCATGCGGCGGACTTGCGTAGCGCCGACGTAACTGGCGAGGTTGATGCCCATACCCTGTTTTTCGAGGCGAGTGAAATATTGGCGGAAGGTGCGCCAGTCCGGAGTGATGTGATAGTGCTCGTAACTGGCGTGATCGGATTGAATGATGGCATCGTTGAGCGGCGCGACCGTGCTGCCCTCGCCGGTAATTTCAGTGGTGATCCCTTGATAGATCTTCGAAGGCAGGCGGGGATCGACGAGTATCGACAGTTCCGACTGGCCGAGCATATCGATGAAGCCCGGCGCAACGACTTTGCCGGCGGCGTCGATGGTGCGCTTTCGAGGCGCGGCGGCGAGATTGCCGATGGCGGCAACTTTTCCATCGCGAATGCCGATATCCCCGGAATACCAGGGAGAGCCAGTGCCATCGATGATGTGGCCGTTCGTGATGACGAGATCGAATGCGGGGACGGTTTGAGCGGGCAATGCTGCAACGGTGACACAAAGAAGAATGACAATAAATAACGGATCCAGCGCGCGTAGTTTCATTTCTGTTTTTCTTGGAACTGGAGTGGCGACGAATTATAAAACATGCGGGAGCGGATCGTTCTTCCGGCACGACTCAACGCCGAAATTCCCACGCCTGCATGGTAGTATCGACAATACTCTGCATGAAGCTGCCACCTTGAACTTAGCGAGCTGTGAGGCCGCAGCACCTCTTTACGATTTGCTTAAGAACCGATGACAACTTCGACTCCATTGCGCAAGCGCGTGCTCAGTGGCATGCGTTCGACTGGAAAACTGCATCACGGAAATTATGTAGGTGCGCTCGACAACTGGGTGCGCATGC
>JBAVUV010000884.1:0-14036 GCA_049696955.1 Candidatus Sulfotelmatobacter sp.
AAGCAGCACCAGCTTTGAGCACGCTCAGGAGTGCGATCACCATCTCCGGAGAACGCTCGAGAAAAATCCCAACCAGAGAACCCGGCCCAACTCCGCTCTGTATGAGTCTGTGCGCCAGCCGGTTTGCTTGGTCATTCACTTGGCGGTAGCTCCAGGTTGTTCCTGTAAGCAGCAGCGCCGCAGCATCAGGAGAGGCAAGCACCTGATTTTCGAATGCCCGATGCAGCGGCAGATCTCTGGGATAATCGGCCGCAGTCCGGTTCCAGTCCACCAGCACCTTTTGCCGCTCCTCGGTGCTCATGATCGGAATCCGCGCCACCGCCAAGTCGGGGTTCTCAACCACCGCGCTCAACAGCTTTTCGAAGTGCGCCAACATCCGGCGAATTGTGGATTGTTCAAAAAGATCGGTGTTGTATTCGAACTGGCAGTGAAACTCGCTGTTCTCCCAAACCTCGACCGAGAGATCGAACTTGGCAATCCCCGCTTCGAAGGCCATTTCTTTGATCTTCAGTCCGGGAATCTCGAAGACTTGTTTGGGAATATTCTGGAAGGTGAACATCACTTGAAACAGAGGATGCGTCTCGAGCGAACGCTGCGGGATCAACTCTTCGACGAGCTTCTCAAAAGGAACGTCCTGGTGGTTGTATGCTTCCAGAGCGAATGATCGCGTCTTCCGAACCAGTTCCCGAAAACTCAGACTGTGAGTGAAATCAGCGCGAAAGACCAGCGTGTTCACGAACAATCCGATCATGTTTTCAATTTCGATTTCGCTGCGCCCGGCGATCGGAGTTCCAATCAGGATGCTTTCCTGGTTGGTGTACCTCCAAAGCAAGGCCTGAAAGGCAGCCATCGTAAGCATGAACAGCGTAGAGCTCTCGGCTTGCGCGAGCGCCTTCAACTTCGCCAGGATGGAGCTATCCAGGCTGATTTCCTCGGTGGCTCCATGCCAGCTGTGATTGCTGGGGTGCCCGTGATCGGTGGGCAGGTCAAGCAGGGTTTGCGCCCCCGCGAGCTTGTGTTTCCAGTGCTCGATCTCGCTCTTGAGCAGGTCGCCACTCATGTACTCGCGCTGCCATTGTGCGTACTCCGCATATTGCAGGGTTAGCGCGGGTAGCTCCGGTGTCTCATTCTTCACCAGAGCCGCGTAGATTTTTGTCACTTCGCGGAACAAAAGCGCGATGGACCAGCCATCTGTAACGATGTGATGAATTACCAGGACCAGGAAGTGCTTCTCCGGATTCAGGCGCACCAGCAAGGGTCGGAGTAAAGGCCCCTCGCTCAGATCGAATGGCTTCTTTCCTTCTTCACTGGCGATCCGCAATGCCTCGGACTCGCGCTCCTGCAATGGAATTCCGGCCAGATCGACGATTGGAATCTTCACCTCAACTTCGGACAAGACGATTTGCCGGGCTTCGCCCTCAACTGAATCAAATATGGTGCGCAGGCAGGAGTGGCGCTCGACAACCATCTGGAAAGCCTGCGTCAGAATTTCGGTATTTAAGGGTCCGGTAATCCGAAAGGCACGCGGCAGGTTATACGCCGCCGTTTCAGGATCAAGCTGATCGAGAAACCACAGTCTCTGCTGGGCAAATGAAGCTGGGTACGCCAATCGAGTCATCAGATGAGATCCTGCATCCTTAGAGATGGCGCCAGTGGGGGAGGATCGTATCTCTCGCTGCTCTGCGACCAAACCGTCGGGCAGCGTTAAAATACCTAGTATACCCCTGCTGGCAAGGCCAGAGGTCGACAGTTCAGCGACTATGCGCTAAAAGCCATGAATGGAATATCAGTATTTCACTGTATGTGATTTTCTGTCGATTTTGAACATTCTACAGGCCTGTCCTGAGTTATAGTGTTTTGGATAGCGCTGGTCGGGCTGGGCGATGTTTAGGGAAAGTTAAAAAAAATAGTTTTTAAACTCTGGCCGGGTGATTGGACTTTTTTGAGTTTTAAGACGCAGTTCAGGATTAAAGATGTCACTTCCGTCTTTTGTCCCTACAGGTGTACCTCGAACACCCCCCTCCCGGATTCATACGCAGATTGCTGTGGTTACAGATCACGGTTCTCCGTCTGTCTTTTGGCAAGACGATTCCTTAGCTAGCGATATGTGTGCTTTTGAGTAGGAAGGTTTAACCGGTATGTTGTATCGAAGCCAGGATGTGGTGACCCGCGAAGCACAAGAGAAGAACCAGTTAATCGAGCTCCTCTTGCAGGCGAGCCCCAACTATGTCTATCCCGCATCTTTGGCGCAGCAACGGCTGTGGTTCCTGGATCAGTTGCGGGCAAGAAACGCTGCGTATAACGTGCATTTGGGTATGTGGCTAAGAGGTTCGCTGAACCTGGCTGCACTTCAGTCCAGCTTGCAGGAAATGGTAAACCGTCACGATAGCCTGCGCACGTCATTCCGGATCGAGCGCGAGAAGCTCCAACAAGTTGTAGAAAGCGCGTGCCCGGTAACCATACCGATCACAGACCTGACCGGTGTCGCGGACCCGACTGCGGAAGCTTATCAGCTTGCCCGCCAGGAAGTTCAGGTACCGTTTGATCTCAGTAAGGCGCCCCTGTTTCGCGTACGCCTCTTTCGCGCCACGCCCGTCGACCATGTTTTTCTGTTCACCATGCATCACATCATTACAGATGCCTGGTCAGTGCAAATCTTCGCGAAAGAATTGGAACAGCTTTACAGTGCCTTCTCGCGCGGCGAAGTGTCGCCGCTGCCCGCGTTGCCCATTCGGTATGGCGACTTTGCCGAGTGGCAACTGGAATGGTTTCATACCAACGAAGTCCAGCAGCAGCTCGCTTACTGGAAAAATAAGCTCAAAGGCGCACCGGCGCTTCTGGAATTGCCAACCGATGCACCCCGGCCGCCGGAGCAGACTTTCGAAGGCGCCGTCGAGGTGGCGGCCATCTCCCAGGATATCGTCGAGGGCATGGAGCGCGTCGCCGCCCGCTGCCGGGCTACTCCGTTCATGGTGGAGCTGGCTGCATTCAAGGTTCTGCTTTCTCGCTATTCCCGACAAGATGACGTCATGGTGGGTATACCGGTCGCCGGACGCAATCGTGTAGAGACCGAGGGGCTGATTGGCTTCTTCGTTAACACGCTGGTACTGCGCGACGATCTGGCTGGCAATCCGCGCTTCACGGAGGTGATTGCTCAAGTTCGGGAAACGATTTTAGGAGCGTTCTCAAACGTTGACGTTCCATTCGAAAAGATAGTGGAGGAGCTCCAGCCGGAACGGAATCTCGGGTATAACCCGCTTTTTCAGGTCATGTTTGCCACCCTCAAGTCCGCGGTGCGATCCCATAAATTCGGCGATCTAACGGCGTTTCCCTATGTCGTCAGCGGCGAAAGGTCTATCTTCGATCTCAGCATGACCCTGATTGAAGATGTCGACCGGGAATGGTGGGCGCAAGTGGAGTACAACACGAACCTGTTCAGGCGGGAACGTATCAGCCGAATGCTTAGTGATTACACGGCTGTTCTTGAAGGAATCGTATCCGACCCCGATAGCCATATTCTCTCGCTGCCGTTACCGAGTCTGCCGGCAGCCGCGGACCGATTAAAACCGACAGTCGCAGGGAAGGGAAAAAGAGAGAAGCAAAAAGTAACTTCTTCCGTATCGATTGCGCGCGCTTCTGGTCCCCTCGATCAGGATCAGGAGCTACTCGTCGAGATATGGAAGGACGTCCTCGGTCTGGCAGAAGTTGGAATTCGCGACAGCTTCTTTGATGTTGGAGGACACTCGCTGCTCGCTGTCCGCCTGATTGCGCAGATACGGGAGATCACCGGAAGGCAGATCCCGGTGTCGGCCATCTTTCGTGCGCCGACGATCGAAGCGTTCGCGCCGCTCTTGCGGGAAAACCTGGACAATCGACCCGATCCCGTTCTCCTGAAACTTCAGGAAGGTGACGGTATTGTTCCGTTCTTTGCCATCGCGGCCCCGGGAGTGGATACCTTCGGGCTCTCGTTGCTTGCGCGCCACATGGGGAGCAATCAGTCCGTCTATAAAGTGCAGGGACACGCGCCCGTAGTGTGGGGACGTCCTTTCACCCGCCAAGAGCTGCGAACCCTGGCGCAAGAGTATGTGGCTGCTCTACGTTCGGTGCAACCGCACGGCCCTTACTGCCTCGGAGGTATGTGCGGCGGTGTTCTGATTGCGCAAGAAGTCATCCTCGAACTCGAGTCGATGAGAGAGGAAGTCGGCGTTTTCTCGATTTTCGACACCTGGGTGCTGGAAAATTCTCAGATCCACCCCCTTTGGATGATTAACTATTATCGCAAGAGATTTCAGTACTTCCGCAGTCTTCCGCGGCAGGAACAGCTCGGCACAACCAAGAGCTTCGTGAAACGCCTGCTGCGTGGGAAAAGAAACGGTGCTGAGAGCGGATGGGATCGAACTTATTGGCCTGGCGAGGAGTTCGACGAGCCGAGGTTTCGGGCTCCCGTACTTTTATTCAAGAGGGTGCGACAGCCCTACTACTATGTCCGTGATCGACAAATGGGCTGGGGCTCTCGTTCAACAGGCGGGGTCGAAACCTGCGAGCTGAACTGCAAGCACGACGAGTTCTTGCGGCAGCCTCACGTCGGTATCATTGGCCAAATTCTGGCCAGCAGGCTGCGAGGAATCAGACAGGCCGAGATGCATGGAGCCGACGAGTTCTCTCCGCGTGCGACCGTCTCGCCGGGAATCCGTGCCTGAGAGCCCGCAACCTGATTACATAGAAGGGAACTGAGGATGATCGATCGTCCTGATGGAGCGCTACGTTCATCCGCTGTTCCCCCAGAGAAGACGTTGTCACCCCCATCGTTGGCTTGGCAAACGGAGACGTTCAACGATTTGCGCCCGGTGCGGATAATTCGTCCGCCGGCATTTTCACTTGGCACGATCATCAGCGGAGTGCAAACCCTGGTTAAGTACGCTGACTTGCTTTGGATACTTAGCCTTTTTCGACTTAAGGTCCGCTATAAGCAATCGGCTCTTGGCTGGATCTGGGCCGCGCTTCAGCCTCTCGCGTTGATGACCATCTACACAATTGTCTTCACCCGTGTGACCACAGTTTCTACCGGCGGTATTCCTTATCCTCTGTTTGTTTTGTGCGCCCTGCTTCCCTGGCTATTTTTTTCCGCATCGATCTCAAACGCGGTGCATGGCCTGGTTTTGTACCCAAACCTGCTTACCAAAATGTATTTCCCGCGCGAGATCATTCCATTGTCCTATCTGGCGGCCGGCTTCATGGACTTTCTCATCGGCTGCGTGATTCTTGCCGGTTTCATGGCGCACTACCGAGTCCTGCCGACCTGGGATCTCCTCTATGCGATTCCAATTATGATCGTGTTGGCCGCCTTTGCCGCCGCCGTCGCGTTGTTGTTCTCGGCGATCCATGTTCGCTTCCGCGATATTGGACTTGCTTTGCCGCTTCTGCTGCAAGTGTGGATGTTTACGATTCCCGTAGTCTATTCGCTGCAGGCGGTGCCGTTGCGCTTTCGCAAGCTCTATCTGCTTGATCCCATCTCCGGCTTGATCGAGAATTTCCGAACCGTGTTGCTCGAGGGCCGGAGTCCGGACACGTCAAGTCTCGCAATGTCAGCCGTCATTGCCTTCGCCTGTCTCGTGATCGCATACGCCTACTTCAAGTCTTCCGAAGCCTTGATGGCTGACATAATTTGACCGTCGAGTTGCCGTAAGCAAGATTCGGCAAGAGTTGAAGATCAAGAGTTAAGGGTAAAGATTAAGAATTTAAGAATTAAAGATGATCGACATAACCCTGGATCGAGTCTCGAAGCAGTACAAGCTGAGAACCGCCGGCAAATCACCGAAGCGATGGTACTCGGACGCTTTCCGGCGACGATCGACTCCCATGTGGGCGCTTCGCGACGTCAGCTTCCAGGTGCGACAAGGGGAGGCGTTGGGGATCGTCGGCCACAACGGCGCAGGCAAGACAACGATCCTGAAGATTCTTTCCAGCATTACCACTCCCACAACTGGGGAGATCACGGTTCGAGGAAGAATGGCTGCGTTGGTTGAAGTGGGCTCGGGATTTCATCCCGAACTCACCGGCCGCGAGAACATCCAATTGCACGGCGCGATGTTGGGGATGAAAAGGTCTGAAATACGGCAGAAGCTGGACAGTATTATCGAATTTTCAGGCGTCGGGGAATACATCGATGTGCCGGTAAAACGTTATTCTTCCGGAATGTATGTGCGCTTGGGATTCTCCATTGCCGCACACCTGGATCCTGACATTCTGTTGCTCGATGAAGTCCTGGCGGTCGGCGACGCCGCTTTCCAGGCGAAATGCCTCGAGCGTCTTGCAGAACTGCGGCGTACGGGCCGCACGGTGGTCTTCATTTCGCACGATCTCTCGGCGGTCTACCGTCTCTGCGACCGGGCCATCCTTATGAATCATGGCCGCGTGGTTGCGGATGGTCCTCCCAGGCAAGTCATCGACGAATATCAGCAGATGACTTTCGGTGACGATGCAAGGCCGATCGGGGCTGCCGAGCTGGATTCCCCGGCGCAATGCACCAGCGTCTCCTTTAGTGCTCCCGACTCTGCCGACGGCATTCAAACCGGTCACCCCATGGTCGCTCGTCTCGGTTACCGCGCGCGGCAGATCATCCCAGCGGCGGTGTTTCGGATTTCAATCTACTGGCCCAGCGGGTATCTTTGCGCTCAACTCACGACTGATTCTTCGCAGGGAGGATTTACGCTGGGACCAGGCGAAGGAACGATCGAGTTTTACTGTCCTGTGCTCCCAGTGGTGCCCGGGCTTTATCGAGTGGACCTTTCCATCGAGTCTAACGGGCAGGAGATCGAACTCCGCCAACGCTGCGCAACTCTTAACGTTGGACTGGGAAAATTTGTCGCCGGCGACTTCTACATTGAAAACTCATGGAAGGTAATCGAAGGAACATCGGCGTAGGCAAGCCTTACAGAATGAGCAAAGGGCGCGGAAGTGAACCTCCGGCCCTCTCAGATTATTCCGAACCGCGGACGGAAATCGCACCTCAGAAGTGGGGCAACGAGGTACCATTCAATGCCGCCAGGATCAATACTCCCGCATACGCGTTATCCGTCTGTACGGGCGTTGTGAACTTCATTCCGTACCTCCAGCTTGCAGGGGCCTCGGGGTGTACGCCGGACAGGATGACAAATCCGCTGCCAGACTTACCCTCGACGATAGCTGGAGTGCCATTCGAATACTCTCCAACAATGCTGCCCCACCCCGAGAATTCGGGACCGTCCTGCCAATACTGATCAAGCGACTGTCCTTGGGAGCCTCTGACTTCGACGGCTGCCTTATGGATGCCTTTCTCTTCGTCAGAGTAGTAGTTAAACCAGACTCCTGAAGTGAGATTCAAGCCGTTGTGGTCGGAATAGCCGCCAAAAAATCCGCCCGCGCAGATTCCCAGATAATGCAGACCGGCGCTAACCGCGTTATGGACATTTTCCGTTGTACTGGAATGGAGGTTTTCGCCAATCGTAATCGAGTTGCCGCCCGGCACAATCAGCAGCTTATAGGCCCTCAATTCGCTCTCGCTCATGGCATTGAGTTGGGCTGAATCGGCTGTGGCATAGGACAGGCCGAGGCTGGAAAGAATAGTCTCGACTGCCTTGACATCGTTCGCGATCGTGCCTGTCCCGTTGAAAAGCAGGACCTGCGGGTGACTGGTCGCCGCGGCCGGGACGGTGAAGGCGATCGGAATGAGGGCTGATAGAGCGATGATTGTCAGTCGTTGCAGGCGGTTTGCAGCGATGTTAAAAGAGTGCACGATCCCTCCTGGAAGCTGGTCTTAAGCGTCCGGAACAAGGCTTCGCCGTCCGCTGGAAACGAATGAGACCAAAGTGGTTACTGAGTTTTTCCGATCCTATCCACCTTAAAAAAATTGACAAGTCACATTAGTACATGGCAAGGCATGGCCAATGACACAGGAGTGCATGCCGCTGCGCCGGGTGTGTGAAAGATATTTTCCAATCGAGAACGAGGCTCTCTCAGGCTATTGACGCTCCATGCGGCTGAAATTATCGTTGTTGGGGAACGGCGAAACGGGTGTATGATTTGGACCGCTTCGAAGCTAATTTTGAACCTATATCGAGGAGGTTCCAGCTTACAGAGGGCAACGCAGATGCCGCCGTTCGATGCTTGTCAGCGCGGTGTGTCCCGTCAGGTTGCGCCGACAACTGGAGAATTCGTATGCAGTGCTTCTGGAATGGCAAGACCGCTCTTCGCTCCGAGATTACAGGCGAACTTACCCCAACCAAATGGAATTCTGCCGCGTTCGCCTTCCTTCGTTTCCTAGAATCTCGCGCCATCACTCTCGTGGCTATTTTGCTGCTCACAATGTCATTTGCCCAATTGCCTTTGCTGGGCCAGACCCCCATTACTACATGGCATTACGACAACGGAAGATCCGGCGCCGATACCACTGAAACTCTGCTCACTCCCTCCAATGTAAATACCAAGAGCTTTGGAAAACTGTTCACCCTGCCGGTTGACGGCTACATTGTGGGGCATCCACTCTATCTTCCCGGAATCAGTATCTCCGGGGGCACTCACAATGTGGTGTATGTTGCGACGATGCATGACAGCGTGTATGCCTTCGATGCTGATAATGGCAGCACGACGCCCTTGTGGATGACAAGCCTATTGAGCTATAGCCCCGCGGGAGCGACTAGCGTTCCGGCAGCAGCGGTCAAGAAAGACGCCGGAACCACCGGTTGGACTGAATTGGGCATCATCTCAACTCCGATCATCAATTCCGCTACCAATACTCTGTACGCGGTTGCCGAAACCTACGAGAGCGGAAAGGTTGTGCATCGGCTGCACGCACTGGACGTTCCCACGGGCCTGGAAAAATTCGGCGGACCTGTGACCATCTCCGCCACGTATACGCTAAACGGGGTTACCACTACGTTTACCGATCTTAACCAGATGAATCGTCCAGCATTGCTCATGGCCAATGGCCACATCTATATCGCTTTCGGCTCCAACGGAAACAACGCTACCCCCTGCCAGGGATGGGTCCTGTCTTATAACTCCGGCACACTGCGCCAGGAAGGTGCGTATACCGTCGAACCTGGCAAGGTTTTGGCATCCATATGGCAAAAGGGTGCCGGACTTTCCGCCGACACCGCTGGGAATATTTACGCAGAATCGGGAGAGGGGCCTTACGCGCCCGGCACGAACCTCTCCAGCAGTGTGCAGAAGCTCAGCCAGACCGGGACCACGCTTGCCATAGCGGACTGGTTCACTCCCTATAACCAGGACTATCTTTCCGAGAATGATTTGGATCTTGACGATGGCATTCTAATCCTGCCGGACCAACCTGGCCCTTATCCTCATGAACTGATCACAGCGGGCAAAGAAGGGACGATCTATGTGTTGAACCGGGATAATATGGGTCAGTATTGTTCGAGTTGTACCACTTTGGACACCCAAATCGTGCAGGAGTTGCCGCAAGCCGCCCCGTATAGCGGCATACCTGTTTATTGGAACAACACCGTTTATGTTACCCCTCAGCACAGCCCGGCTTTCGCTTATACGCTTAGCAACGGCATGTTGGTGGCTCCGGCTGCAGTAAAGTCCATCCTTCTGAGCGGCGGCGGGCACGCCATCATTACGGCAAATGGAACGTCCGACGGGATCCTTTGGACGATGAATGGAAGCAACTTGTACGCTTTCGACGCCGGCACACTCAAAACTCTTTACTATTCCAACCAGGCGGCGGGTGGTCGCGACACGCTTCCGCCGTTGCCTCATTTCGCGAGCCCTGTCGCTGCGGACGGGAAGGTTTTTATTGGAACCCAGAACAGCGTCGTAATCTTCGGATTATTCCCCACTCTGTCGTCGACCGGGGGTAACGGGCAGTCGGCAACAGTTTCGTCGACCCTCCCGGTTCCTTTAAAAGTTCAAGCGCTCAATCTTTACACGCAGGATACTTTCTCCGGAGTAACCGTAACGTTCTCCGATGGAGGCAAAGGTGGTAGTTTCAATCCTCCCACGGCGGTAACCGACTCCACCGGTTCCGCGTCGACTTCTTATACATTGCCTGCGAAAGTTGGCTCTTACAGCCTGACTGCATCAGCGACAGGATACCCGGCAGGGCTCTTTACGGAAACCGCGCTCCCCGCCACGCCCGCGAGTTTAGCCAGTTGGAGCGGCAACAATCAGTCCGCGCCTGTTACAACGGCCTTGCCAAATCCCTTGGTCCTCAAGGTTAAAGACAGCTTAGGCAACGGAGTGCCTGGCGTGCAGGTGAGTTATACCGATTCGGGCTCTGGTGGCAGCTTCTCCCCGAATCCTGCGACCACCAATAGCACGGGGCTTGCCAGCGTAACCTATACGACATCGAAGACCGCCGGGGCTCTGCACGGCAAGATCCTTGCCTCGGTCCCTGAGCTTACAAGTCTGATTTTCTTCGAGACGGTGACTCCCGGCCCTGCTGCCAGTATTGCTGCAACATCAGGAAGCGGGCAGTCCACTCCTCCTGACACCCAACTAGTAAAGCCCTTGATTGTAAAGGTGACAGACCAATATGGAAACGCGGTTTCGGGAGTAGTCGTTAGTTTCAATGACGGGGGTGCGGGAGGGACTTTCTCAACGAATCCGGCAGC
This sequence comes from Candidatus Sulfotelmatobacter sp., assembly GCA_049696955.1. GTDB lineage: Bacteria > Acidobacteriota > Terriglobia > Terriglobales > Acidobacteriaceae > Sulfotelmatobacter. Next base: position 10,617 of record JBAVUV010000884.1, read on the forward strand.
CACCAGTTCGACTGGCGTCGTCAGCGTTACCTATACAACTTCAGCTAATGCCGGAACTGTAAATGTCCAGGCCGCGGCCGCTGGAGTTTCCACACCCGCAGCCTTCACGGAAACAGTGCAATGACGTTCTCGTGAAGAGTGAGTGGCCGTAAGACTCGATAAGATGTTCGTTGCTCGATTCTCGCGAGCTAAACGCGACGGTTCGAGTTACCTTACACGACTCGGTGGAGCGGGCAGCCTCTGCTCGCGACGTAGTAGACGCAGGGTGTGCGCTGAAGTATTATCGCCTGCGTAGAAAAGCACGTGGTTGGCTCCGCCTTTAGCTCCTTGCGCCGTCCCGTGAAAGTGATTCCATTTGACCGCTTGCGGCGCATGCTCGAGGCCGTTGCGGGGAGGCTTAATGCATGCGATGCAGTCGCACGCTTTCGTTCCTGGTATTGGCCCTCGTCACGTCTTCGCTCGTCACGCCACACCCAGCGCACTCGCAAGACGCACCACCGGTGATTGCGACCGACATCATCATTCAGCACGATGTGCCCATGAAGACGCGTGACGGCGTCACCCTCCATGCCGATATTTATCGTCCGAAATCTGCAGACAAATTTCCGGTCATCCTCATGCGCACTCCCTATGACAAAAGCGTCAACTGGGCGGTCTCGCCAGTTTTTAAAATGGTGCCGCGCGGCTATGTTGTCATCATTCAAGACGTGCGGGGTCGCTACACGTCGGAAGGGGAATGGTATCCCTTCAGACACGAGCAGGCCGATGGTTACGATACCGTGGAATGGGCGGCCGCGCTTCCTTATTCGGATGGCAAAGTGGGTATGATAGGCGCTTCTTATGTGGGCGCAACGCAAATGCTCGCGGCCATCGCCCAGCCACCGCATCTCACGGCGATTGCCCCCAACATGACGGCCAGCAACTACCACGATGGTTGGACCTACCAGAGCGGTGCACTTGAGCAATGGTTCGATCAGAACTGGACATCTCAGCTCGCGCAGAATACGCTGGAGCGCTTAATCCACCAGAATACTGATGCGCGGGTCGGCACAGCTGCGCTTCCGATTGCGAATTATCCCGTCTTCAATTTCGGCCAGTTGCCGGCCGATGCGCAGCTCACAGCGGCAATCGCCCCCTACTACCTCGACTGGCTCGCGCATCCCGACTACGACGATTACTGGAAGCAGTGGTCGATCGAAGAGAATTTCTCAAAGATAACCGTTCCCATGCTGCAGGTCGGTGGATGGTACGACATTTTCAACGCCGGCACTCTGCGCAATTACATGGGTGCCAAGGCCCACGGGGCCACTGAAGCGGCGCGAACACAACAGCATCTGCTGATCGAAATCGGCGGTCACTCCGGCTTCGGTCGCCGCATCGGCGATGTCGACTTCGGTCCTCACGCCGTGGAAAATGGATACACAGACGTCATCCTCAATTGGTACGATTTTATTTTGAAGGGCATTAAGAACCAATTCGCCACCGATAAACCCGTAAAGCTTTTCGTGATGGGGGCAAACGAATACCGTCAGGAAGACGATTGGCCTCCGCCGCAGGCGCGGACTACGAAATATTTTCTGCACTCGGCCGGCAAAGCAAATTCGGTTCGTGGCGACGGCTCGCTCTCCACATCGCCGCCTAAATCCGAACCGGCGGACAACTATGTTTACAATCCCGCTAATCCGGCGCCCACCGTCGGGGGCCCGCTTTGCTGCGATGCGGAGCATATGGAGCCCGGCCCGCGCGACCAGCGCGCGGTCGAAAATCGCGACGACGTTTTGGTTTATTCGATGGGCCCGCTAACAAGCGATCTGGAAACCACCGGCCCAGTCACCGCCGATTTTTTTGTCAAGTCCTCAGCTGTGGATACCGACTTTACCGCGAAACTTGTCGACGTCGCCCCGGATGGTTTTGCGCAGGATCTCACTGAAGGCATTCTACGAATGCGTTATCGTTCCTCCCCCGAGCACGTCACTCTGATGAATCCCGGTCAGATCTACGAGATTACCGTCGATCTCTGGGCCACCAGTAACGTGTTTCTCAAAGGCCACTCGCTGCGCCTGGAGATTTCCAGCAGCAATTTCCCGCGCTTCGATCGCAATCTCAATACGGGAGAAGAAATCAAGTTCGCTCGCACGGTGGCGACCGCAAACAATACGATCCTCCACGACGCGCAACATCCGTCCTCGTTGATACTTCCGGTTATGCCGTCAAAATAAATTCGCGCAGGTATTTTCCGTATGCCTTTGACTAAGTCGGCCTTTTAATCCTTGAGCCCCGCCACCTTTCCTCGCAAGACGGTGATCGAGCCCTTCGGTAGAGTAAATGCGGCGTTCGGGCCAGCCGTTAGCGTCGTCGCGACCGGCGGGTGATCCGGATCCGCGTGGCTGTTCGGTCCATCGTCAATCCAGACATACTGGTCGCTTCCGAAAGTCGCAAACGCAACTGGGCCGGAAAATGTTGCATTCTGTTTGCTCTTGGAATTTTCAAACTCTACTCGCACGGTGTGCGAGTTACTCTGATCACGATTGACCAACATCAGAGACCAGTTTCCATCCGGGCGATGCACAACATAAGACGTAATCAGCACATTGCCTTCGGCATCTCTGATATCCGTGGCGGAAGGAAACATCTGATGCACTCCCGAGCGGTGCTGCACCCACTCTAAATTAATCATGTGCGCCGCGAAGTAGGGCGATGTATATCCCTTAATGTCATATTCTTCATCAGACACAAAATTGGACCAGGAGGCCCAGCCCAGACAGCTGTTCTGAAGACCCTGCGGCTGAATCGGCGAGTGGTAGAAAGCTGCGCCTCCGCCTTCGAAAAAAGAGCCAACATTGTCGGCAAGCCACAAAGCGGCGAAGATCGTGGTCATCGGTCCGGTCAGCTGGCTGGCCAGATGGTTCTCGGTCACCATCAACGGCACGTCATTGGGTACTCCGTCCTCTCTCCACACCTGCAGAATGTGTTTCATTAGCTGAGGCTCGGTGTACAAGGTTTTCCAGGTGATGGTGCAGGGATCGAACGGGTAGTGCTCGAAGGAAACGAAAGCCAGGTCGGAGATGCGTCCGTGCACTTTCAGGTAATCGACGAAGCGGCCCATCCACGAAGTCCGCCCCTGCGCATCAGGCCAGACGCGAATGTCTTCGTTTACTCCTTCGAACACAGGCCCACCCAGCCTGAGCTGCGGATCAACTTTGTGAATCGCCGTGGCCCACTGAATGTACAGAGCTGCGTAATCTTCTGGCATGGCGTGCTTGCCATCAGGTTCCTCGCCCATCTCGATGTACCCGATGCGATAGCCGCGCTTCTCAATGTAGGCGATCTGGGCGGCTGCGTCGTCGGGAGTGCCATAAAGCAAAGTGACTGGAATCATTGCCGGAAGATTGTTGGTCAAGCCGCTGCTGAAGAAGAGAT
>JBAVUV010000885.1:0-2314 GCA_049696955.1 Candidatus Sulfotelmatobacter sp.
GGTCGTAGGCCAGCAGACGCTCCGGCTTGAGCACGACTTGATATTCTTTGACGAAGCCGCCGATCGGCGCAACCTCGGCGACGTTCGGCACGGCAGTGAGTTGATAGTGCAGATACCAGTCCTGCAGACTGCGCAGGCTGGCCAAATCCTGGTTCGAGGAAACGAGGGGCTTGCCGTCGAGGGGACAGACGCCGGGCTTCTCAAATGCACGGACCTTGACCAGCATCGCTTTCCGGTCGGCCGTGGCATCGCTCGGATCGGCATACCACTTGTCATTCGCCTCATCGTGCCAGATTCCATTGGGATGGTCGGCACAGTAGAAACCGGGATATAGCATGTACTGGTAAACCCAACCGACGCCGGTCGCATCGGGACCCAGTTTCGGCTCCACTCCGGCCGGGAGCCGATCCTTCACGAAGTTGAGATATTCCAGCACCCGGCTGCGCGCCCAATACAGGTCCGTGCCATCGTCGAAGATGATGTAGATGAATGACTGCTCGAACATGCTGATGCCGCGAACCACCTTCGCATGGGGAATTCCCATCATCGCCGTCGTCAGCGGATAGGTAACTTGATCTTCCACCACGTTCGGGGCCTGCCCCGGATAATCGGTAGTCACGATCACTTGAACATCCGAAAGGTCCGGCACCGCGTCCAGGCTGATATTGATCGTCGCCCAGATTCCCGCCGTGACCAGAAGGGCCGTCAGCAGCAGAACCATGAACTTGTTACGGACTGACAACTCAATAATTTTTGCAATCATGGGATTTCGCGTCCAGCAAAACCAAATGCCTGTGTCGGATTACTTCATGGTTTCGTTGATTGGATGCAGCAGTTCCGCGCCGGAAGACTGGCGCAGCTTGTTGATCGCTTCAGTGGTACGGCTCTCCACGTCAAGCAGGAACTGGCCGCTGGTAACAACCATCTCGCCCGGAGCCAAACCTTCGAGAATTTGGACGCGATCGTCGTCACCCATGACCCCCATGCGGACCTTCCGCGGTTCGAAGTGTCCCTGCGTCAAAGCCACAAAGGCGATTTGCCGCGTGCCAGTGTCAATGACCGCTTCGCGCGGAACCCACACGGCGTCCGCGACAGGCATCGTCATGATATTTGCGGTCGCATACATGCCGGGGCTGAGTTCATGATTTGGATTGTCGAGCAGGATGCGCACGGTCGCGGTCCTGGTCATGTGATCGAGATGGGGATATATAAAGTTGATGGGTCCGGAGTAGGTTTTTCCCGGTGCTGCATCAACCGTCGCTTCCACGGTCTGGCCGAGCGCGACCAGTGGTATGTCGTCTTCGTAAACCCGCGCCTCGAGCCACAATTTCGTGTGGTCCTCGATCCGCATCACCTTCATGCCCGCCTGCACCGCCGATCCCTCGACCACCATCTTATCGAGAACGTGGCCATCCACCGGGCTGCGAAAAGGAACCGTGTCCGGGGCCTTGGCCGCATTGGCGATGGCCTCAATGTCTTCGTCGGCGACATCCCACAGCCTCAGCTTCTGTTTCGCCGAATCAACCAGCTCTTCGGATTCCGACCGCAAAGCGTCCGGAGCCTTCGGGTCAAGAGACTTGAGCGATCTGACAGCGCCGATCAACTCCTCTTCCGCAATCTGCAGGTCGGGGCTGTACAGATCAAACAACGGCTCGCCTTTGTGGACGTGCATCCCTTCCTGATTCGCGTAGAGCTTTTTGATCCAGCCGTTGATCCTCAGATTGATTTCGTATTGCCCCGGTTCGGGAACTTCCAATATTCCCACAGTCCGCACGGTTTTCTCCAGCGGCCCGCGAGAGACTTCAGCCGTGCGAACGCCCATGTTTTGCACAATCGTCGGGTCAATCCTGACCGTCGGCCCACCCGACTGCTCATCCTCATAGACGGGGACCAAATCCATCCCCATCGCACTCTTGCCGGGTGCGTGCGCAATCGACGATGGCCCCAGCATGGGGTCCCAGTAGTAAAGGATTTTCCGCTTTCCGCTGGTGGAACCACCTGCCTCGGCCTCCGAATCCAAATTCAATGGCACCAACTTCATGTGGCAGATCGGACAAAAGCCGGGATGATCCTGGATGACCTGAGGATGCATCCCGCAGGTCCAAAGTTGCTTGGGTCGTGTAGTCGAATCGGCAGCCGTCGCCGACTCTTTCATGGGCTGGCGTGCCGCGGATATTGCCTTCACCGCGAACACAGCAGCCAACGTCAAAACGACGGCCGAAGCCGCAACGAATATGTATTTCATTGGATCTCGCGCTATGAGAACTTCGGGCTGAAACAGAGGCGCATGCTCACACCCGAGCGGCGGATGCGC
>JBAVUV010000886.1:0-8691 GCA_049696955.1 Candidatus Sulfotelmatobacter sp.
AGCTGCACGAGATCGAAAACAAGGTTGGTTATCCTGATCATTGGCGCGATTACTCGTCGTTAAAGATCACGCGCGCCAGCTACTTCGAGAACGTTCACGAAGCGACGGCTTTCGAGTTTCATCGCCAACTCAGTAAGATTGGCAAGCCCGTGGATCGCTCCGAGTGGACCGTGACGCCGCCAACCATCACTGCCTACGATGATCCACAGTTGAATTCCTTCAACCTGCCTGCCGGCATTTTGCAGCCGCCCTACTTCGACAGCACGATGGACGACCCAGTGAACTATGGCGCCATCGGCATGGTGATCGGACGCGAGATCACGCACGGCTTTGACGATCAGGGCAGCAAGTTCGATGCGCGGGGGAATCTGCGTGACTGGTGGACACCCGAGGACGCGAAAGCCTATAAACAGCGGGCAGAATGCGTCGCTGACGAATACGCCAAGAGGGGCGTGGGGGCCAGCGTCAAGCAGAACGGACCCTTGGCCCAGGGTGAGGACACAGCCGATATGGCGGGGTTACGATTGGCCTTTATGGCGGTGAGCAATAAACTGCAGTCAGAAAACAATTCGCTGGACGCCCAGGAAAGCGATGGCTGGACGCCGCGGCAGAAGTTCTTTCTTTCCTTCGCCTACTCGTGGTGTACGCAATATAGCCCCGAACTAACGCGAACCGTTGAATCGACAAATCCCCACCGTATCCCGAAATACAGGGTGAACAGCGCCGTCTCCAATATGCCTGAATTTCAGCAAGCGTTTTCCTGCAAGAAAGGCTCGCCCATGGTCAGGGAAAATCAGTGTCGGGTCTGGTGAGATTTTCTTGCATAGCGTACGTTGACACCTCGACTGGGTGAATGGGCAACGGACGTTACATGTCGAACGGCGCACTTGGATTTTCTTCAACTCACACGGCAACGACTCATGTGCTCTCCTTTAAAAACTGGTCTTGACTGATTGGCTCCGGGACCGGCTTCCCAGCCGGCAACTCCGCCCACGACCGTCTTCAAGTAAAGAACTCCTCCGCTTCTGGCTGCCGGAAAGCCCCAAGTATGTGGTTGGCAAAGCCATGGCAAGAATCATGTCCCGGCCAACGGGCAACGCCAGGAAAAATGGGGCGGGATCATTTGGTTGCATGATTCGAAGCGACAAAAAAAGTGGCGCACCGGAGTGCGCCACTGAGTGAGGTTATTAAACCCGGGCACCGCTGGGTTGTCCAGGCGGTGCCCGAGATGCCTACTTACGTTTCGCTTGAGCTCTCGCCGCGCGTTTTTTGCTCGCGGGGAAGGCGGTTGCGGTCGATTGCGCTTCGATCGGTCCGAGGAAGACGCTATCGGTGTCCCAGTCTATCCAGTACAGCGTAGTTGCGCTGGCCTGGTAGATGTCGACGTTGAAGTTTTGCGTGACCGCGGTCGCAGCGGCATTGAGCGTGCCAACCAGCGGATTGCCGCCCGTCGCCGGGGGAACAGCCGCTACCATCGTGAAGTACCCGGGAGAGACAGCCGTTGGAGTTGAGGTGTAGATATCGCCCGTGCTCTCCGCACCGGTGAGCGTATCGAGCGGGTCGCTGGTGTCGGCCCCGATGCTTGCCGTACTGAGCACCCCGGCTGTCATCGAGAACGGCCCGACCATGTCGAACTCGCAACCACTGCACGACGAGCTGATGTAGTTGAAGTCCTGGAATCCAGCGGCATAGTTGCCGTTGAAGTCCGTGGCCGTGGTATCAGTTTGTGGAGTGATGACCCCGATTCCGCCTGGAAGATCAGCGTCCATGTCGGCAAGGAGAGCGCCGCCTAGGTCGGTGGTCGTGTTATTGGGATCGTTGAGGTTGAGGGCGGGATCGGTCATGTACAGACCGATCGTGCTAACGCTAGCGGCGCTCGTGCTGAAGCTCAAGGACAGACTGCCGTATCCATTGATCCCCGAGCTTTCCAGGTCATACGTGCTGCCACCGAGCGAGACATTTACCGCCTGCACCCCGTTGGACAGTTCGTTGTCGTCCGCCGTGCCAGATGCGAAGAAGCCATCGCCATTCGTGTCAGTGGTGAACTGGCCCAACGTGGCATACTGCTCACTCCATTGGCCGAGCAGCGTGAATACGCCGCTTGTCAGCGACGCGTCGTTGAAGGTGGCTGAACCCTGCCCGAAGGCCGAGCCAACCGCGCTGTCAGTCGTATCCACATCGATGATCCGCATTGCCTCCGGACCAACGGCGTAGGTGACGAAGGTGATCGGAGCGGCTGAGCCCGCGAACGCCGCATAAGACGCATTGCTGATCCCGGTCACAACCGAGCGCCCGAAGGCGTCCGGAGTGGTTGCAGTTGCGGTGAAGGAAGTTCCTGGCAAGGGACCTCCATCGGCATCATTGATGTCGATGGTACCCGTGGCGCCGGTGCTGCCGGAGGTGAAAACGCCGCCGTAAGCCACCGAGTCAGTGGTTGGATTCACGCCCGAGACCGCGAAGGCGAAATTGCCGGTCGTGGACGTCGCCGTCTGCAAATCGAGACTTCCGCTCGAGGTTGCCGACCCATCGAACTGCATGATGAGCGCGTGGTTGGCATTTACAAATTGAACGGCAAAGGTTTCTGTGCCGGTGTTGCCCAGGCTCGCGTTGTTCAAGGTTATGGTGAGCGTTCCAATGCCGGTGGTTGCATCGACCACCAGGGCCCCCGTTGTCGGAGTGATGACGTCCGCCGTATTGGGTTCACCCGGTGAGGTGACGCCAACTCCGTCGTTGTAGTCCTGCTCACCCCCGGTAATGTCGCCGGTGCTGTCGAGCGTGACCGCTCCTGCGACGGCGTAGTAACTACCGCTCGCCTCTTCGCCGCTGGCGTAGTACACGTAAGTGAGACTAGTCGGGGCCGTGACAGTGACCGTGGCGGTGCCGTTCACCGCACTGTTGGTGACCGATGTTCCGGTTATGGTGACGGTGTCGGGGTTGGCGGGGGCGGTGTAAGTGACGGCTACGCCCGTCAGCGAAGTCGCCGGGCTAAACGAGCCGCAAGAGGACGCTCCGCTTGCGCAAGACGCCGTCCAGTTGACGCCCGCAGTGTCATTGGTAGTCGCGGTGACACTGACCGTCCCGTTGACGGCGATAGTGGCCGGAGCGACGGCGACGCTAACCGTTGTGGTCGTACCACCACCACCACCACCGGAATTTGAACTTGAACCACCGCAACCGGGCAGGAAACCCGCGGCTAGGCAAACGCATAATGCGAGAAAGCTATTGTAAACTTTCCGGTTCATAGAGACTCCCCTTTCTGCGCGGCCTTTTGGCTGGCGCGTTCACGCGATAGAGGGGACATGGGGACTCCGTGTTGGTTTCGGAGCGCATAGGCCTTGCCGTTCACTTTTACGATGCGGGCTACGAATACGTTCTGGTTCTTGATCGTCTTCATAACGCCGGTCACCTGAACTTCCTTCCCAGGAGCGACTGAAAGCGGGTTCTTGCCTCGCAGAGCGAACCTTCCGAGGCTCGCGTCAATTTTCCCCGAGGAGGTTGCTAACAGAAGATGAGGACCTGGCAATGTTCCCGGAGCGGCTTTCGCGAGGACATTCGAGACTGTGCCACTGAGTGTCACTTCCTTGCTGATTTCGTAGAACGGATGAGACAGATGGGATGGGCGCGCCGTTTGGGCGCCGAGTGGAACGGCCAAGGTCGCAAATAGCAGGCCAGTGAGCAGCCCCGCGACCATTCGAATGGATTTGGTGAAAAGCCACATGGATTTTCTCCTTAGAAAACTGATTGTTAGTTATTGCTCCCGAAATGGATCCCAGTTGGCGACACGACGAGACGCGACACCAAAGGCCTGAATAAGAACTTCCCATCTGACTCACGAAAATCAAAAGCCTGTGGCTGACGGAAATCAAAAGCCTGCGTTGGAGGCACGGTCGCGAATTGTATCTCTCTCATGATCCAATGTCAATTCCAAATCGACTCGGGTAGCGGGCCGTCTTGAATTCATTTCGGTTGAGCCTCTTGGGAGGCCTGCTGCTAAGCCTTTACTCGTGCGACTAAAGCGGCGTATCGCAGATGGTCTATCCCAGCGTCGAATGGAATCTCTTCAATATTTCGTTTGCCCTTGGGAACGACCTACTTAACGACCTACTTATTGAATTGACTTGCATGCAAGAATCGCGATAACTTTCCAAGCAGCGTTATCTGCCAGTTGTCCCGGCCCCAGCCGCTAGGACTGGTCGCCTCCAGGAGAATCTGTGGTTTTCAGAAGCAGCCGCTTCGGGACTGTGCAGAAACTCGCAATATGCCTGGTTCTGACTTTGGCCGCGAAGGCCGCTCTCGCTGCCCCTGGATTTACCACTCAACGTCGTGTCGGATACGACTCGGGAGATCAGTGGGAGCCCGCTCTGGCGACGGACGCCCACGGTCACATCTACATTTTCTTTCCTCAGTATGGCCCGGTGCCACAATGCCCGAGGTGCACCGTGCCCACCATGGTCGTGATGACCAGCAGCGACAATGGCATCTCGTGGGAGCCGCCGCAGCCTCTGCTGATTTCATCGTCGGGACAATTCGATGCTCAGATCAAGGTCGACCCCGTTGATGGGCAAACACTTTATGCATCGTGGTTGCAGGGCAAGCACGATGTCATCGTGGGGCGGTCACAGGATTTTGGCCACTCTTGGTATTTTGCCATCGCCGAGCATTCTCCCGAAGTCGTCATCGACAAGCCGGTGCTGGCCGTTCGCGGCTCTAATATCTACGTAAGTTTTAACCACGATCAGACGCTTTCGGTAGCGGCGTCGCATGATTACGCGCAGACCTTTTCGTCCGCCGTGCTGGATCCCGGGGCTGGGCCTGGCTGGTCACTGGCGGCAGGAGCTACGGTGGATCCCGCCGGCAACGTCTACTTTTCCTGGACGGCGTACCCGCCAGCAGATATTCTCACGCGACCAGTGGAGGTGTTTGTAAGTCACTCAGCCGACGGTGGCCGGAACTGGAGTACGACGCCGATGGACGTTTCCAGCGCAGCACCGGGTTGTTCAGCCCAGGTGTGTTCGGCTGGATTTCTGGCTTCTCAGATGGCTCTGACTTCCGACGATACCGGAGTCATCTATGCTTTGTGGAACTCCGGCTCGGCGATAGGCGGCGCCCAGCGCATTTACTTCTCCTCTTCCACGAATGAAGGCGAAAGCTGGTCAGCCAAGATTGACGTGTCAGCCGCGCCGTTGGGCGTGGAGCACTGTTTCCCCGCCATAACGGCGGGCGACGCGGGCGACGTCCGCATCGCGTGGATGGACACGAGAGTGGCGGGTACGCCAAACCATCCTCTGTGGAATACCTTCTATCGATCCTCCACCAACGGCGGGGCCACCTGGTCGGCGGAATTGCAACTCTCCGGACCCGTGCGCGGATACGATTACATCCTGCCCGACGGTTTCCTCTTCCCATTTGGCAACTTGTTCTCCATTGGCATCGACAACCTGGGCACCACGCATGTGGTGTGGGGCGAAGGGCGCAATTACAACTCGCCAGGTTCGATCTGGTACTCGCACGGACGCTAAACTCGCAACTTTATTTCGACACTGCTGTCTCCAAAACGCCATCGCGCGCGTCGCATTTTATCGACGAGACGGTTTAACAATGTCATTGGGTTGTAAATTGATTGACAAACAGTTCTCAAGTTTTGTAGTATCCACGCGAACTTAGCCGAAAACATGAAAGAGATCGGTGGCGATGAATAGCGAAAAGAACCGCTCTTTGGCGCCGTTTCTGCTTGCGGCATTGTTGGTGCTGCTTGTGGCGGTGACCACCTACGTTTTCGTTTCACAGAAGTATTCCCCTCCTCCTCCCATAACCGCGGAGGGAAGAGCCATCGATCACCAATACGATCTGACCCTCGCGGTCACCGCAGTTGCGTTTATTCTTTCGCAATTGGGGCTCGCCTTTGTGGTCTTCCGATTCCGCGACCATGGCCAACGGGTGCAATATTCCCACGGCAACAACACTCTGGAGGCCTTGTGGACGAGCATCACCGCGGTGGTGTTCATCGGTCTCGGCCTGCTTGGTGGAAGAGCGTGGGCGAACAGCCGAAGCTTGCCGGACACTCCGGACTTGGTGCGGATCGAAATCACGGAGAGCCAGTTCGTGTTCAACTTTCGATATCCCGGCCCCGACGGAAAATTCGGGCGCATCGATCCCAAACAAATCGACGCATCGACCGGAAATCCACTTGGGCTTGATTCCTCCGATCCCGCCGGCGCCGATGACCTGGTGCTGCCGACGCTAACCATACCCGTCGACCGCCCGGTAGAGTTTCTTATCCGCAGTCAGGATGTGATACACAACTTTTTTGTGCGCGAACTCCGATTACAGCAGGACGCGGTGCCGGGCCTCATCGTGGCCTTGCGCGTCAAAGCGGACAAGATTGGGCGCTACGAGATTGTGTGCACGCAACTGTGCGGGCTTGGCCATTCGAACATGCACACCTACTTAAGCGTTGTATCGGATGAAGATTACGCCACGTTTCTAAAAAATGGCGGCGATTAAGCTGTAAACCCAGGGGGGAAAGTGAATGTCTGCTCACGGCTCGGTTCAGCACGTTTCTGAAGCGCCGACAAAGTTTATCTGGAAATACATTTTTAGCGTCGATCACAAAATCATTGGCATCCAGTACTTCCTTTTGGCGCTGGTCTCTGTTGTGGTGGGCGTGGTTCTCTCGGTCTTGATGCGTATCCACCTGGCCTGGCCATTGGGCCACATGCCGTTTCTTCCTGGCGGCATCATGACTCAGGCGCAATACCTGTCTCTGGTCACCATGCATGGCACAATGATGGTGTTTTTCGTGCTGACCACGGCGCCGCAGAGTGGCTTCGGTAATTATTTTCTGCCCATTCAAATTGGGGCGGCAGATATGGCCTTCCCGCGCATCAACATGTTGTCGTTCTGGGTGACCTTCGTGGCGTTCGCATGCCTGATTGCGGCTTTCTTCGTCCCCGATGGAGCACCGATCAGCGGCTGGACGGCGTACACGCCGCTGAGCGGACTCGGCCAGATTACGGGTCCCGGCGAGGGCTGGGGCCAGACGATGTGGATTATCAGCATCTCTCTCTTTTGTTTGGCGTCCCTTCTGGGAGCGTTGAATTTCATCGCGACCATCATTGACCTGCGCGCGCCGGGCATGAGCATGCTTAGAATGCCACTCACCTGTTGGGGATGGTTCGTGACTGCGATTCTCGCACTGCTGGCTTTCGGCATCCTTTTCGCAGGAGGCATTTTGTTGCTCCTGGACCGCTCCGTGGGCACCAGCTTCTTCCTGCCCGCCGGCCTTGTGGTGACCGACCAACTCCAGCCCCACTCCGGAGGCTCACCGCTGCTGTGGCAGCACTTGTTTTGGTTCTTCGGACACCCCGAGGTTTACATCGCAATTCTTCCCGGCATGGGTGTTGCCTCCCACGTATTGTCGACGTTTTGCCGAAAGCCGATTTTTGGCTATAAGGCCATGGTCACGGCCATGATTGGAATTGGCTTTCTTGGATTCATGGTTTGGGGCCATCACATGTTTGTCAGCGGAATGAGTCCATTTTCCGGCTTCGCTTTTTCCGTGATGACGATGGCCATCGGAGTGCCTTCAGCGATCAAGACCTTCAATTGGCTGGGCACGCTTTACGGAAGCAAGATTCACTTCGACCCTCCGATGCTGTTCGCCCTCGGTTTCGTCTCTTTGTTCGTTTCTGGCGGTCTGTCTGGACTTTTTCTGGCACAGCCTGCGGTGGACAACCTGTTGCACGCGACTTACTACGTGGTCGCTCACTTTCATCTGGTGATGGGGGTGGCCGCGATCTTCGGAATTTTTGCGGCGACGTATTTCTGGTTTCCAAAAATGTTTGGCCGGATGTTGAATCCCACCCTGGGCAAGATCCACTTCTGGTTCACTTTTGTCGGCGCCTATTGCATTTTCATGCCGATGCACTTTTTAGGCCTGGTCGGCGGCATCCGGCGTTATGCGGATTACAGCGCCATCGCTTATTTACAACCGTACCACCCTTTGACGATGTTTGTGACCATCTCCGCTATAGTCACGGCTTCGGCTCAACTCATATTCCTGTTTAACTTTTTCTGGAGCCTTGCGAAAGGCGCTCCCGCGGGGAAAAATCCGTGGAACGCGACTACTCTCGAATGGATCACGGATTCGCCCCCTGCTCATGACAATTTCGGTGGGCACTATCCCTCGGTTTATCGCGGGGCCTATGATTTCAGTGTTCCCGGGGTCCGGGAAGACTTCGTTCCCCAGAATCTGGAACCATCGCAGGTCGCGCGGGAGGCGCATTCCTAAGTGCCCGGCGTATTGACCGAAGTTGTTGAAGAGCCGCGAGTCGCGCTCTCCGATTACCATGGCGGCCCTCCCTCAGGGGCGGGTGGCGGCAATGGCGATTCCGGATCGTGGAACCCGGGGCGAACCCCGCAAAGCACGTACACCATAGGGATGCTGGTTGCTTTCGCGGCGATCTCAATGTTTTTTCTTGCGCTCGTAAGCGCCTCTGTCGTTCACAGAGGGATGCCGGGGAGCAATTGGGTCCCGTTCGAGCTGCCGTCGATACTCTGGGGTACGTCGGCGATCGCGATCCTGAGCAGTATTACGCTGGCGCGCGCGCGATGGGCGTTCAAGAAGGGAAACCACAGCTCATTTTCCCGCTGGTGGAGCGTGACCGCGGTGCTTGGGGTGTGTTTTCTTGC
>JBAVUV010000887.1:0-4855 GCA_049696955.1 Candidatus Sulfotelmatobacter sp.
GACGAAATGAGGCGCGGCCACCAGGGAGGCCCGCCTGTTGTTACTGTGGCTGATTTGCTGTGGGGCCGGCCGCAATACTTTTCCCGAAGCCACTTTTGGCTTCACTGCGGCCAATCCCTCTTTCAAATGCAACTCGCGTGGCCGCCCATAATCATACAAACGGTAAGTAGTATCTGACTGCTGTTGCGTTTCTATAATCACCGAACCCGGCCCTAACGTATGTACCGTTCCGCCGGCAACATAAATCATGTCGCCGGTGTACACATTGAGCCAGTTTAGCAGGTCCTCCGCGCGCTTCTGTTGGATTGCATTCTCCAGATCGGCGACGGTCACACCAGTTTTCAATCCCAAAGCAATCTGCGCGCCGGGCTTGGCATGTGCCACATACCAACATTCAGTCTTACCCCACGGCTGGTTCACGCGGAGGGCCTGCTCGTCGTCAGGATGAACCTGAACGGATAGCTTTTCGTGCGGGAACAGAAACTTCAAGAGCAACGGGAACCGCCCCGCATCGCGGGCGGAATCCCCCACAAGCTGCCGCTGAAACTGCGAGCTCAGTTGTGCCAGTGTCCGTCCTGCGAGGGGACCGTTTGCAACCTTGCAGTTGTCGCCCGTGAGCCAAGCCTCGCCAATCTGTTCCGCGAACTGGCGATTCGGATAAATCGGCGACAGATCATAAGTGCCCCATGGGCGCGGATCGAACGCCGGAAGCATCAGCAAGGGATATAGATCGCTCATGAAAAATCTGTCCGAATAAAAAAGGCCGTTCGAGAACGGACGGCCCTAGCCGAATTTTCACTTCCACAATTTACAACGCGGCAAAAAACTTCCGCATGCGTTCCAGTCCTCGATCCAATTCCGCCTTCGACGTGGCGTAGGAAACGCGGATATGGTCGCTGGTGCCGAATCCTTCTCCTGGGACTGTTGCTACGTGGGCCTCGCGAAGCAATCTTCCCGCCACGTCACTTGCCGATCTTATGCCACTGCGCCCAAAGAACGCCGAAATATTGGGATAGGCGTAAAAGGCTCCTTCCGGCAAAGTGCAAGCGATGCCGGGAATCGATCGCAAGCCTTTCACCACATGATCGCGGAGCTGGATATATTCTCGGCGCATCTGCTCAACGCACTCTTGCGGCCCCTTCAGCGCTGCGACTGCCGCTTTCTGCACGATCGAAGTGGGATTCGAAGTGGACTGGCTTTGCAACTTCGACATCGCACTGATCAAAGCTGCGGGGCCGAGCGCGTAACCCAGCCGCCAGCCAGTCATGGCATAAGTCTTCGAGAGCGAACCCAGCACTACAATGCGCTCTTTATATTCACGCAGCGACCCGACCGAAAAATTCCTCCCGGTGTAATTCAGATAGACGTAACACTCGTCAGAGAGCACCCAGATTCCGCGCTCGTGCGCCAGGCGAACCACCGCTGTCAAATCTTCGGCGCTCATGACAGCGCCTGACGGATTCGAAGGCGAGTTCAGAATGATGACTTTGGTCCGCGGGGTGATCAACCTTGCGACCATTTCTGCCGTAACCCGGAAGCCTTGCGCCTCGTCCGTTTCCAGCAGCACATTCTCGCCGCCGGCATAGCGAACAATGTCTTTGAACGAAACCCAGTAGGGCACCGGCAAAATCACCTCATCCCCGTGATCGACGAGTACCTGAATCGCATTAAATAAGGCGTTCTTGCCTCCGGTCGAGGCAATCGCTTCTTCACGGCGATAATCCGAGTCGAAGTCGACCGCATGACGGTGCACGACGGCATCGCGCAATTCCGGCGTACCGGGCACGGCCGTGTATTTGGTGAAGTTGCCCTGAATAGCCGCGATGGCCGCGTCCTTGATGTGCTGCGGCGTGGGAAAATGCGGCTCGCCCGCGCCGAAATCGACCACGTCGATTCCCTGCGCGCGCAACTTGTCGGCCTCGGCTACCACTGCCATGGTGGCCGAGGGTTCAATGCGGTTGATTCGGTCTGTGAGCCGGAGCGCTTCCGTGGTTGCCGTTGTCATGATTTTCTTCTTCTCCCTTTTCTCGCCGGCGCGCGCGCCGCGACTTCCTGCAGTTCCTCCTGCATTTCGTCGTGAAATTTATAGGCGGGCTCTAACTTTGCGCGCAGCCTTTGTTCTACCACTTCGGGGACCAGCCCCTTCACCGGCCCACCCACCTGCGCTACCTCTCGAACCAAGCGCGAACTCACATAGGAGTACTTATCGGCCGGCATCATGAAGACAGTCTCGAGAGTCGGTTCAAGCTTACGGTTCATGAGGGCCATCTGGAATTCGTATTCGTAATCGCTCACGGCTCGAATCCCGCGCAATACGCAAGTTGCGTCGATTGACTTCGCGTATTCGACCATCAGTCCGTGAAAGGCTTCGATGCGAACATTCTTCAGGTGTGCGGTGAGCGTCTTTAACATATCTAAGCGCTCAGCCAGGCTGAACATCGGACTCTTTTCCGAATTCCTGAGAATGCCCACCACCAGTTCCTCAAAAATCTTTGCCCCTCGCTCGATCAAATCGAGGTGTCCGTTGGTGGGCGGATCGAACGAACCGGGATAAAGGGCGCTGACTTTGGTCAATGGTCCTCGCAGGAGGATGCACTACTGAATAGAAGATTCTATGCGGGCGGGAGTGGAGATGGCAATTCGGGAACGACGCTTTCAAACCAAACTTATGGACTGTCATCCCGAGCGAAGCGAGGGACCCTGGTGTCAGCCTGCAGCATACTGAGTTTGGAATCTCACGCGATCTTAGGCACAAAGCGAAAAGTCTGCGGCAGATCCCACTCCCGCGACAGGTCATCCCACTTAGGATTCGTAGACTCAACCAACGCAAGCCGCTTGGCACGAATCCAGGCCTTGATCTGCTTCTCGCGCTCAATCGCATTACGAACGTCTTCAAAACTCTCAAAGTAAACCAGTCGGGTGATGTTGTACTTCGCCGCGAAACCGGGAGTCAGCATTAGCTTGTGCTCCCGCACGCGGCGTCGAAGGCTATTGGTCATGCCGGTGTAAACTCTCTTGGAAGCATTGGCCATGACATAGACGAAGTAGCGCTTCTCATCTCGCATCAATGACTCCCCCAAACTGTCTCCCGAGCGAAGCGAGGGATGACAAGCCTGAGAAACTTATCGCTTCGCGGCCACCGGGACCCTTGCCGGCTCAGGAGGTGCACTCGGCATGGTTGTTACCCGCGCACCCTGCACCGCAGTTTGTGCCGCGCCATTCACTGGTTGCGCTTGAACCGGAGCCGCAATCAGTCCCAGTGCTTTGCGCACTTCCGTGTCCAGCTTGGCCATGGTGTCCTTGTTGTCTTTGAGGAATTGCCGTGCGTTTTCGCGGCCCTGGCCGATGCGCTCGCCTTTGTAGCTGAACCACGACCCGGATTTTTCCAGAATGTTGTTGTTCACCGCGATATCGAGCAGGTCGCCTTCGCGCGATATGCCTTCGCCATAGAGAATGTCAAATTCGGCCTCGCGGAACGGCGCGGCCACTTTATTCTTCACCACTTTTACGCGGGTGCGTGAGCCGGTGACTACGTCGCCATCCTTGATTGCAGCGATGCGCCGAATGTCCACCCGAACGGAAGAATAAAACTTCAGCGCGCGGCCGCCGGTGGTGGTCTCGGGATTGCCAAACATCACGCCGATTTTCTCTCGTATTTGATTGATAAAGATCAGGCAGGTGCGCGACTTGGAAACCGTTCCCGTCAGTTTGCGCAGCGCCTGCGACATCAGTCGCGCCTGCAATCCCATGTGGCTGTCTCCCATTTCGCCATCGAGTTCGGCCTTGGGCACCAGCGCGGCCACAGAATCGACCACCAGCACATCGATAGCATTCGAGCGCACCAGCGCTTCGGTGATCTCGAGCGCCTGCTCGCCGTAGTCCGGCTGGGAAACCAGCAAGTTGTCCACGTCGACGCCCAGTTTCTTGGCGTAGCCGGGATCGAGCGCGTGTTCGGCATCCACAAATGCGGCCATGCCGCCGGTTTTCTGCGCCTCGGCAATCACCTGCAGTGTAATGGTGGTCTTGCCCGAGGACTCCGGCCCGAACACTTCCACCACACGCCCGCGCGGGAAGCCGCCCACGCCAAGCGCGGCGTCAAAAGAGATCGCGCCGGTCGAAATCACGGAAATGGGAACGATCGCTTCCTTCGACCCCAACCGCATAATCGAACCTTTGCCAAACTGTTTCTCAATCTGCGCAACCGCCAGCTCAATTTGCTTGCCTCGTTCATCCGCCATGGGAGTGTGGCTCCTTGTAAGATCGCCCAACTAAATTGTAGAAACTAATCTGGCCGGATTATACATACAGATCGAAGCGAATAAAAGGCGAATCTATAAAATATAGGTGGAAAAGTTTCCGAAATGGGAGAAAAGCTCGCGAAGCGAGGAGGAGCCCGTCTTTATCGATTTGTGTCAGAGGTCTTCCTGGACAGTACTGGATCGGGAAGGGCACGACGTTCAGTCGTGCCTTATCGCAGCGAAAAACGGACCCGGCTTCAGCCGCTGAGGTCCTCTGTTACCCCGGGCCAGAGTCGAGAGCGTAACTCAGCGGCTGAAGCCGGCGATGATTTTGAAGATTTACGGCGCGAGTGGAACTCGTGCCCTTCCCGATCACGGTTGTGCTAGTCGCCTGTATAGCTCACGATACTTCTCGTTGGAGCGGCGATAGGCGCCCATCACCTCAGGCCTGACCATGCGCCGCGAAGAGACCACATTGTGCAAGTAATGTTCCAGCGCCCGCTCCAGCACAAACCGCTGCGACTGCCCGTTCTCCTTGGCCACGGAGACGAGCTCTGCATGAAGCTTCGCATCGATTCGGGAGCGATTTTGACCGTGCGCGGCATGGGTGGTGGGCT
>JBAVUV010000888.1:0-3953 GCA_049696955.1 Candidatus Sulfotelmatobacter sp.
GTGGCATGCCGAAACGTAATCTTCGAGTACTGAAGTGGCTCGGGACCACTCCTGCCGTCGCCATCTGCACGTTGTGCAACCGCGAATTTAAAGTGCCGTTAGCCTCAGCAAAGCGCGTAACGGATGCCCAGGAGAATCTCAAGCTCCAATTTGCCGAGCACGAATGCGTGACGCCGACGTCGGATCCACAATCCAGAGAAGAGTGACCCCGAGAATGCCCGTGGGCGAATGAATGGCGAACATGATAGCATCTTCCGAATGGCTCGCCGTCTAGACCACAAGAAAGCCGAAGTGTTGAGTGAGGACGATCTAAAGCAACTTCGGCACAATCTCGCCCCCCTCAGCGTCGGCGCCGTTCGCGACTTTTATGATCGGGCTTACCGCGATTGCCGGCTGATTTATCATCGCCTGCCCAACCCATAAGCAGATGCAGGTCCTCGTACAAGCGTGGAAGCAGTTATGGAAGTGGCGCTGAAAGCGTTTGTTGCGTACGAACTTGTGCCCGGCTTTCGGTATACTGGAAAAGTATGTCAGTATTGAAAAATATCGCCGCCGTCGCCAAAGGAATGAGCATCACCTTCATGGAGATGTTCCAGCCCACGACGGTTGAAAATTATCCAGATGGCAAAGGTCCGTTGCGCGGCGCACGCATAGAGGCGCGTTTCCGCGGCGCCCACGTTCTGCAGCGTGACGAAAATGGACTGGAAAAATGTGTGGCCTGCTTTTTGTGCGCCGCGAATTGTCCTTCGAATTGCATCTATATCGAAGCTGCCGATAATACCGCGGAACAGCGGGTGAGCGGCGCCGAACGCTACGCCAAGGTGTATAACATCGACTACAATCGCTGCATTTTCTGCGGGTATTGCGTTGAGGCCTGCCCGACTGATGCAATTACGCATGGCCACGGCTTCGAGTTGGCCACGTTTAACGCCAGCAATCTGGTGTACCGCAAGGAGCAAATGCTGGCTCCTCGGGCAGCGCACATGGGAGCGAACGTCGTGTTCAATCAGGCCGACGTAGATGGTGGTGCTCCCAAGGAGATGATTGCGGGAAGCTAGCACTGACTGCGTTCGCAACCTGGCAGACGCGTAACTACGACATGCGGATAGTAACGGGACGCCTGCGGGCGTCTTTTTTCTTTGTCCAACCAACAACGTCCAACCAAGAACGAAGGAATCGCATCTTTTCTGCATGATTCGCAAACTACAATCCGGTGAGTATCGCTTATATTCGCGAAAGAAAGATGCCAAGACCGGGAAAAGGAAAAACCTTGGAACTTTTTCTTCGCGGGCGGCAGCACAGAAGCATGAGCGCGCGGTGCAGTATTTCAAGAGAGCATGAGGACACCCGGATTGCGGTCCGGCAGACTGCCGAAGGCAGGCTGTCCCGCAAGGACCGCCGAACCAGGACCCTGATTAACGATTTTACAAATTGCAAACATAAATGTGACAACTGAGGGCGTCGCGGGGACGCAGTATGAGGGGCAGATCAGAAACGGGAGAGTTCTGATCTGCGATCTTCACGCCCTCAAACACGCAGAGGGATGGGGGAAATGGGCGTCTCACCGCAGGGGGTGGGGCGCCTATTTTATTTAGCATGGCGTTTTATCGTCGGAACAAGAGATCGGCGGCCACGAACAGCGCGAAGACCACGGAGATCACACCATTCATGGTGAAGAATGCAGCGTTAAGTTTGCTGAGATCGTCGCGCTTGACCAGGGAATGTTCGTACAAGAGCAACAGCATGACCGCCGCAACTCCGGCCAATGCAAGTCTGCCGAGCCCAAAGGCTGGAATCAAAGCGACGAGAAGGCCGAGCATGATGATATGGAAAACCCGCGCCACCCAAAGCGCCGGGCCAATGCCGACATACCGGGGGATCGAGTGCAGCCCAGCATCGCGATCAAACTCGAAGTCCTGACACGCATAAAGAATATCGAATCCCGCAACCCAGAAAGTCACAGCGGCGGTAAGCAGCAGGATGCGAGGATCAAGGGAGCCGCGAACTGCAATCCATGCGGCGGAAGGCGCGATCCCGAGAGCGAAGCCGAGCACGAGATGCGACAGTCGCGTGAAGCGCTTTGTATACGAATAGAGCAGCAGTACAGCCAGCGCGACCGGCGCGAGCCAGAGGGCTAGTCGATTCAGTTGCGCGGCAGCGAGAATAAAAATTGCGCAAGAGACGATGACGAAGGTTGCAACAAACGCGGGCGATAAATGTCCGGCTGGAAGGGCGCGGGTTTGAGTGCGCGGGTTGGCTGCGTCGATATTCGCGTCAGCCAGACGATTGAACGCCATAGCGGCGGAGCGGCCAGCTACCATGGCGACCACGATCCAGAAAAGTTGATGTGCAGTAGGCAGACCCGAGGCAGCGAGCATGGCCCCGCAAAGAGCAAAAGGGAGAGCGAAAATAGAGTGCTCCCATTTGATCATTTCCAGCGTGACCCGGAGGTTGCGAAGAACAGGCACAGAAAGATTGTAAGGCGGAATCGAATTCTGATGTGATCCGTTCTCAGAATGGAGCTCGTCGAATGTTCGTTTTCGAATCGGTTACCTTCAGAGGAAACCCGCCGAATTGCGCAAATCGGGAGAACGAGAGTCGATGCTTCTCAGTTGAGAAGGTATAGGCAGTACGGCGTTCCTGTCATCCGCTTCCAACCATTCGGTATGTTAGCCGTGGCCGGACAGTTTGTGACAATAAGTTTGGCATGGGCCTGGCCGAAAAGATCGTATACCTGGTGTTGAACTTCTTCAGATGCGTCCCAGAACTCCTTCGACCCGTGGCCGGTGTCCATGATCTCGGCCACGATTCGCAACTTCGCCAAGTGCGCCCAATACGCGCCGGTTCCGTTCATAATAACGGCCACTTTATCCCCCGGCTGCACCCCTATCCGCTGGAGTTCAACCGCGGCGGTGACATCGGGAATTGTCGAATTAGGTCCATTACCCGGTATTGCGAAATGATTTGTTGCGAGGCGCACCGTGTAGTCCGCGATTGCCAATGTCATCGTAACAAATACGGCAAGAATAACTTTCGCAGCGAACTTCTGAGACTCCGGGCGAAGGCGTACCGCGGCGAGCAACGTGAGGAACAGGATCAAAACAAACCCACCCAGATAGCGGTCGTTTTCGAACATGGGAAGGTAGATTCCCATGCCAAACGCGGAAATCGCGATCAAGGGCCAAAGCTCGCACAGCGACGAAAACCAGATTCCTCCGCCCAAGAGCGCAAGAATCATGACGCCGACGACCAAATCAGGCCGGGCACGAACCAACAAACGCACTTCGCTCGCCGACGTGGTGGCAAGCTGCTCTAGCTGAGGCTTGAGTTTGAAATGCCACTTCAATCCTTCGTTCCAATAAGAAGGGTCAATCCACGGAGGGTAAGTGCCAACGACCGGGCCGTCGAATTCAAACAGTGGAGGATACCGCAGTAATTGGCGCGTTGGATGCACAGGAACACCGCTGCCAGGAACTTCCCCTTGCCAATTTCTCCAGAAGGTTCGAGGGGACACAAACCAGGCGTAGTTCAGCCTCCCCGAATCGCCGAAGGTGAGTCGCCCCTTCTGCCGCGAGAGCAGCAAAATCAATGGTGCTGACACGCAGAGAAAAACCAAAGCTGCCACAAGCATGCGGCGTCCCCAGCCCGGGAGGGATGGTTTCCACCAATAAGCGGTGGCCAATATTACGAACCCCAAAGGAAACAGTATTGCCTTGGTCCAGTATCCAGTGCCGAGAACTAAACCGAGTAGTGCGAAGCGCCAAATCTTGTCCGATGACCGAAGATGTAACAAAATCCCGGCGGCTAAACACAGTATCCCCGTCACAGCCAGATCCGGGGTCATCTCCCACGGCGGGTCTACTTCTAGAGCAATCCACAAAAACATTGAATATCCGAGCAGCACCATCATCCATTCCGGCAGAGGCGCCGCGTCGTCGGGCGCAGCACTCCTG
>JBAVUV010000889.1:0-1602 GCA_049696955.1 Candidatus Sulfotelmatobacter sp.
GTCAAAGGCAAGACCGGAAAACCGCTTGAAGGCGGCGACCTCACGCAGTTCCTGCTCAACATTCAGGAGCTTGACCAGATCTCCGCGAAGCTCGGGCGCCGCCTGCGCGATCCGAAGCTCGTCGCGCTGCTGGCCGAAAGCGATCTCGACAAGAAAGCCGATTTCGCCGAAAAGAAAAAGCTGCAGGAGTTGGTGAAAGCCATCGAGAAGGCCAAGCTGAATCTCGAAGCCAAGCTCGCCTACGACGAAGAGCACAGCCTGCACGAGATCGTGCTCACCAACGGCGGAGAGCGCCGCATCAATTGGGCGCTGGCGGCCACGCCGGATTACAAACGCCTCCGCGTTCTTCGTCAGGCGATAGACGAAAGCGACAAGCCGCCGTTCACCATCACGCACAATGGCGACAAAGTCACAAAGGAAGATTCGCTCGGCGTGCTGAATTACGTCCTTGAGGATGCCAAGAAGGATTTCACCATCACGCGTTTCAAGGGCCTCGGCGAAATGAATCCCGAGCAGCTCTGGGCCACCACAATGAATGCCGAGACGCGCACGCTACTGAAAGTGCGCTTGGAAGACGCCGTCGCCGCCGAAACGATTTTCTCGACGCTTATGGGCGAAAACGTCGAGGAGCGCCGCAAATTCATCGAGCAAAACGCCCTCGAAGTCGTGAATTTGGATATCTAGGCGGAAGGAATTGGGATCCGTGGAAAACAGTCGCAAAAACTCGGATCTCTGGTGCTTACTTTGGATGGGACGGCAAGACCCTAGAGATAGAATCGAGAGGCAGATATGAAAGTGAGAGTGAGCCGCTTCATGCGCGGCGGAATTTGCTTCGTTGGGTTTGAGTCTATCGAAGTAACGCCTGACGACAACAGCAGGTTCCAGAAATTTGGTGTTCCCGCGGTCCAGATCCTCCTTGGGAACGGACCTAGAACGGCTTTCCCAGTTCCTATCAACTCCCTCAACCCTTCTCACACGGCGGGATTCGCGAATCCCGACGAAGCCAGGGGGTATGAAGAACGGGTAGTGGCCGACGTCAAGAGGCTATACGAAAACATTCGCGACAAGCGCGACGAATTCACATCCACACATGAGGTCGATTTGTGAGCCCGTGGGGAGCAGCGGGGCGCGTTTTGGCCATTGGCGTGGTAGTGGCTATCGTGTTCCGCCACATCTGGAAGAGTCAACCTGATCCAGGCCACGCGACACTGCTGCTTACCATGGTTAGCGTTGGCTTAACCGCTGTCTACGTCATATTGACATTTGAGATTGTCTTGCAAAACCAAAAAATGACGCGCGCCGCCTTCGAAACTGCGGGCGTGATGGAGAGAAGTCTCAGACTATCTTACTCACCGAGCATCACATTCACCACACAGCTTACGAAGGATCCAACGCTTGGTTCTCTCGGCTCGTCTTGCATCCCTTATAGGAACGAAGACTTTGAGCGAGCCATCGGGGAGTTTCCGGGTACAGGCGAAACCATGGAGTTCGTCTTTGCCATCGTCCGTAACGTCGGCAAGGGAACCGCGACAAAGGTGCAGCTCTCCGCACAGTACGAGGTCCAGGAGCAGGCGAACCCCAACCTTCGGTATCGAGTCACCA
>JBAVUV010000890.1:0-2590 GCA_049696955.1 Candidatus Sulfotelmatobacter sp.
TTACACTTGCGCTGACGATTTTGCGTTGCGCTCCGTGGATTCCAGATTCTTGCGGATGCGGCGCAGTTCGATAAAGTTCAGCGCGCTGATTGAACAAAGCACAGATGCAAACAAGATCATCACGATAGTATCCATTGGTCTCCTCTGACGACCGACTTTGCCGCAAAACGAAACGCTCCCGACTCAGATCCGAGCCGCGAGCGCTTGTCGGGCAGCCCTCCCCCAGAACTGCTCGCTCACAGAGTAGAATCGTTCGCCGATCTAGTGAATGGCACGCGTGTGCCATCCATTAATTCTATTTCCCTTGCAAAGCAAGTCGCGGCCTACGGCGCAACATGGTTGCGCTGCTGCACAAAACCATCTCTGAGATTTGGCGCGGCGCGCCTGTGCATCCGATGGCATCTACACCACGTTCGTCGGCACGCCCATGTACGGAATTTTGCGCATCGCCAGTGACCACAATAACATGCGGTTGTGGAGGAGACGGTAAGAATATCGAACCCCGCGCGGCAAGATAGTAACGCGCGAGTTGGTCGACTGCTGGCCCTTTATTGAGTTTGCGGCAACTTAGCCTTGGTCAACCAAAAATCGTTAAGGCTTTTCACCAGGTTTTCGAACGCGGTCAATTGCACGGGCTTGCAGAGGTAGGAATTCGCATGCAGTTGATAGCTCTTCACGATGTCCCCCTCCGAGTCGGATGTGGTCAGAATCACGGTGGGGATGGTTTTTAGGCTGTCATCTTTCTTGATACGAGCCAGAACCTCGCGCCCATCCATTCTTGGCATGTTCAGGTCAAGCAGGATAATGTCGGGCCGAGGGGCATCGACGTGAGTTCCTTCGCGCTTCAGAAAGGCCATGGCTCCAACCCCGTCGCTGGCCACACTCAGATGGACGGATATGTTGGCGGCGTGAAAGGCTTCCTGCGTCAGCCGGACATCTCCGGGACTGTCTTCGACCAAAAGAACCTCTAGCGGCATACTGTCTTCTCCGTCGATATATCCACCGGCATATGTGATCCTGTTCGAGTTCCATCCAGGGCAAAGCTGAATGTTGCGCCCTGACCAGGCTCGGATTCAACCGAGATGCTGGTGCCGTGACGCTCGGCAATCTTCTTGCAGATGGCCAATCCGATTCCCGTGCCAGCGAACTCTTCCCGCTTGTGCAGACGTTGGAACATGCCGAAAATCTTTTCGAAATATTGTGGCGCGATTCCCAGTCCATTGTCCTTCACCGAGAATATCCATTTCCCGTCGCCATTCCGGGCAACCGAGATGTGTACGCGGGGGACGCCGGAATTTTGGTACTTGATCGCGTTGCCAATCAGGTTCTGAAATAATTGAGTCAGTTGCGTTTCGTCCGCCATGACAGCAGGCATGGGATCGTGGGTGACGAGCGCACGGGTCTCTTCGATGGCGCTACCGAGATTCCGCAGGGCCTGTCGCAATGCTTCTTCGCTGGAAGTTTCGCTCAAATCCCTTCCTTTTGTTCCAACACGCGAAAAGGCCAGCAGATCCTGGATCAGGAGCTGCATGCGGCTGGCCCCATCCACTGCGAAACCGATAAACTCGTCGGCCTCGGCATCCAGCTTGCCCTTGTACCGCCGCGACAAGAGCTGCGTGTAACTGGCTACCATGCGCAGCGGTTCCTGCAAATCGTGGGAGGCAATGTAGGCAAACTGCCCCAATTCCACATTGGAGCGATGCAGTTCCTCCACCTTGCGAAGAAGGTTAGCTTCGGCTTTTTTTCGCTTGCTGATGTCGCGGATCGCTGCAGTCACCAGAATGCCTTCGGGACTGTCGAGCGGGCTCAGCATAATCTCAATAGGAAAATCGCTTCCATCTTTTCGCCGCCCGGTTAACTCGATCCCGGTACCGATCTTCTGCTCCAGTGCGTCCTCCGCGGAGCGAAGAGCATCGGCGAGCAGCCGTTCGGCGAAGCCTACGGGGATGATATTCTTCACCTCCTGCCCCACCAGTTCATCGCGCCTGTATCCGAACTCTTTTTCCGCCCGAACATTCAGCAGCACGATTTCGCCGGCCACATTCACCACTACCATGGCGTCGGGAGCAGCTTCCAGCAGCCCACGGTATCGCCCTTCCATCAGAGCCAGATGCGTTTCGGCACCCTTGCGCACGCTGATGTCGCGGATCGCCGCCGTTACCAGAATGCCTTCGGCGCTTTGCAGCGGGCTCAGCATGATCTCAATGGGAAACTCGCTGCCGTTTTTCCGCTGTCCGATGAGTTCGATCCCGGTACCAATCTGTTGCGCCAGGGCCTCAGCCGCGGTTCGCGTGCCGTCTGCGATCAGGCGCTCCGCGAATCCCTCGGGAATGATGTTCTTCACTTTCTGCCCCACCAGCTCATCCCGGCTGTATCCAAACTGCTTTTCCGCTTGAACATTCAGCAGCACGATCTCCCCCGCCACGTTCACCACTACCATGGCGTCAGGAGCCGCTTCCAGCAGCCCACGATACCGGCTCTCCATTTGCGCCAAGTGGGTCTCCGCCGCCTTGCGCACGCTGATATCGCGGATCGCCGCAGTTACGAGAATGCCTTCGGGACTTTCGAGCGGGCTCAGCATAATCTCAAT
>JBAVUV010000891.1:0-3468 GCA_049696955.1 Candidatus Sulfotelmatobacter sp.
ATCAAAGCTGTCCGGAAGCCGTGTGCTTCCGGCCCTTGGTAACCTCTCGAACCCTCCCCAAAACGCGCAGCGGCTGGCATGATAATGACAACTGTTTTTTCTCCAAGACGGGGTGCGAAATTGCAAAGGCTCAAGAGTACAGGAATTTTGCTTGCGCTTAGCCTGATGCTCGTAGCCTGCGGCTCAAGTGGCTCGCAGCCCGGCGTTACGATCATCAGTGCAGCCGCACCGTCGATTATTACTCAGCCCGCCAATCAAACCGTTACCGCGGGCCAAATGGCTACCTTCTCGGTAACGGCGCTCGGAACCGCTCCGCTGACTTATCAATGGCAAAAGGGCACTGCGGTTATCGCAGGCGCGACCTCGTCCAGCTACACCACTACCGCCACCACGACCTCCGACAGCGGCTCACAATATAGCGTGGTGGTAAGTAACGCGATCGGAAACGCCACCAGCAACACCGCCACTCTAACCGTGAATGCCGCAGCGCCGGCGACCACCGACGTCCTCACCTATCACAATGACGTCGCCCGCACCGGACAGAACCTGACAGAAACCACCCTCACCACCGCCAACGTGAATTCAACCACATTCGGCAAGATCGGATTTTATTCAGTCGATGGTTTGGTTGACGCCGAACCGCTATACGCGTCGCAGGTCGCGGTTCCGAGCAATGGCAAGCACAATCTGCTGATCGTTCCCACCGAGCACGGCTCCGTCTATGCTTTCGACGCCGATTCCGGCGCGGCCATCTGGCAGGTCACGACATTGAAGGCGGGTGAGACCACCTCGGATGATCGAGGTTGCAGCCAGATCACTCCGGAAATAGGAGTGACTTCAACTCCAGTCATCGATCGCGCCAGCGGTCCGGATGGCGCGGTGTATGTGGCGGCGATGTCGAAAGACTCGTCTGGCACCTATCACCAACGCTTGCATGCTCTCGATCTCGCGCTAGGCGCAGAATTGTTCGGAGGGCCAGTTGACGTTCAAGCGACGTATCCCGGCACCGGCGACAACAGCAACGGCACGAATGTAGTTTTCGATCCCGGCCAGTACGCCGAACGCGCGGCGCTTCTCTTATTGAATGGCGTCATCTACACGGCCTGGACTTCGCACTGCGATATCCGCCCTTACACCGGATGGATCATGGGCTACAACGAATCCACTTTGGCGCAGACAAGTGTGCTGAACGTTACGCCCAACGGCAACGAAGGCTCAATCTGGATGGCCGGGGCCGGCCTCGCCGCCGACAGCTCCGGTAACATTTATTTTCTCGATGCCAATGGCGATTTCGACACGACTTTAAGTGCCGGCGGTTTCCCCAGCGACGGCGACTACGGCAATGCCTTTATGAAACTCTCAACTTCAGCCGGACTTGCCGTAGCCGACTACTTCGAGATGAACAATGGTGTTTCAGAAAGCGACAGCGACACCGACCTCGGCTCCGGCGGCACAATCGTGCTTCCTGATCTGACCGACGGCTCAGGCAATACGTTGCATCTGGCGGTGGGCGCCGGCAAAGACAGTAATCTCTATCTGGTGAATCGCGACTCTATGGGAAAGTTCGCCGCGAATAGCAACAACATCTACCAGGAGCTCGCGGGAGTTTTGCCAGGAGGCGTTTGGGCGATGCCCGCGTATTTCAACAATACGATTTATTACGGATCAGTAGGAAATCAGATCCAGGCCTTCACCATTACCAACGCGAAGTTGGCGACCTCGTCAACCGCACAAACCTCTACCATCTTCGGATATCCCGGAGCGACGCCCAGCATCTCGGCCAATGGCACGAGTAACGGAATCGTCTGGGCGGTAGAGAACAGCAACCCGGCCATTTTGCATGCCTACAACGCCGCAAACCTCACCGAACTCTACAACAGCAACCAAGCCGCCAACGGCCGCGATCAATTCGGCGCCGGCAACAAGTTCATCACCCCGATGATCGTGAATGGCAAAGTGTTTGTAGGCACCCCGAACGGCGTAGCCATATTCGGCCTTTTGCGGTAAATCGGGTAACCTGCAGAAGAGAGCCTGCGGCACAAGCCATGTGGGGACAGCCGCCCCCGGCTGTCCGCTGGGCGAAGCCCAGCAGTTTTTGGAAGCCATCACAACTTCAAACAGGAGCAAACGGATTCACAAATCCCTTGCTCCATAACCATGGGTACTCGGTCCCTTCCTCGACCAGCCCAGCTCGAACCGGATTTTCTAGTAGGTAGGAAATCCTCGCATCGAGACTCTCTGACGATCGCAGCACATGATCAAACGATTCCGCCTGCCAAACCGTTCCTTTACGCCCCAGCACCTTGTTCACCTTGTGCGCCGAGGCGCCCTTGACGGCATCCATGATTTCAGCAAGCGAATGGACCTCTTTAGCCTGCGAGTCGACCAGCGGAGTGAAGATCATGTGAACATGATCCGGCATCACGACGGCGGCACGCAGGTCAAATTTGTTGCCGTTGTCGTGCAGGCAACATCCCAGCACAATCGATCGCACGCGCTCCGGAAGAATCCACCGGTGATCAGTGCAGAAAGTCACAAAATGCTGCCTGTCATCGCACTGCAGATGCGGCAACTGCCTCCGATAAAAAGCCTGCGGCATAGGCGGTGTGTGGGGACAGCCGCCCTCGGCTGTCCGCGGAGCGAAGCTCCGCATTGCTGAAGTCTAGAAGGGATCGTGGTCGAGCGGGGTTGAGGGACTGCATAAATTCCCTTGAACATTTCAGATTGGGAAAGCTGGCGAGGAAACCGGCGAGCTCCGCTCGCCCGGACAGCCGAGGGCGGCTGTCCCCACATGGTCATTGTTTCGGCCGTGTACCCGTGATAAGGCTTGGGCGAACTATCAGGATTCTTCTGCCAACCTGCAATGTGACAGGTTCGCTCAAATCAATCCGCGTGACTGGATCGGTTACAGGTTCCCCATTTACCTTTACTGCCTTCTGTTTCAACTTTCTTCCAGCGTCGGTGACGGACTCCGCCAAGCCGACGCGAAAGAGCAGCTTATCAAGGCGCAAGCCATTCTCAGAAAACTCAATTGCTACTTCCAAAACGTGGTCAGGGATACGACCCTCTTGAAACTGCGTTGCCCAATCCGTTGCCGCTCTTTCAGCCGCCTCTCTCGAGTGAAAGTCAGTCACGATAAGCTGAGCAAGAGACTTCTTTATTTCCATTGGATGGCGTTCACCAGTCTGCACACCTTGCCTCAGAGCGTCGATTTGAACCTGTAGCACATCCGTCAGCAGTTCGTAATATTTCCACATTCGCTCATCGGAAATCGCCATGATCTTTCCATACATCTCAAGGGGCGGCTCATCGATTCCGATTGCGTTATCGAGGGACTTCGACATTTTTTCAACGCCTGGGCGCCAGCCCTCGAGAATCGGTGTGGTCAGCACCACCTGCGATTCCTGCCCGTAGGCCCGTTGTAATTCGCGCCCTACCAGCAAATTAAATTTCTGGTCGGTCCCCCCC
>JBAVUV010000892.1:0-1754 GCA_049696955.1 Candidatus Sulfotelmatobacter sp.
CATTTTGTGTCTAGGGGCGCGAAGGAGCCATGCGCACGGCAGTGCCGCTGACCAGCGAGTCGGCCGGGTTCAAAATGACATTGTCGGTGGGGAGCAGGCCGCTGACAATCTCGACCTTGCTGCCATAATCGCGGCCGATCGTGACAGGGATCACCTGGGCGATGCCGTTGCGCACCACGCCTACACGCAAACCTTCCGCCCGGAAAAGTAGTGTGTCGGCAGGAATGATGAGGGATTCGGCGGCCGGCGTATGTCCCCGCTGCAAAAGCCTGAAATGCACGAAGGCATAGGCCCCAGGCATGATCTGGCCCCGCGGATTGTCGACATCGATCTCGACATTGAGGGTACGCGAAGCGGAATCGATGGCATCCGCGTTGCGAATGATCACTCCATGGAAGACCTGGCCGGGAAACTCCTCCAGGGTAAGCGTCTCCTCAGCGCCGGTCTGCACGGATTGTGAATCGGCCTCCGGCACCGACACGTACACCCGCAGCTTGCGCAGAGCTGCAAGATGAAAGAGCTCCTGGGACGCCGTGTTTTGTCCGGCGGCGATCAAACTGCCGATGTCGGTGTTACGCGCAGTGATGACTCCATCAAACGGAGCATAGATTTTTTCGAAGGATTGCATCTCTTCCAGGCGCTGGACATTGGCCTGGGCCGCTTTGACCGCGGAAATGGTGGCCTGCGCCTGGGAAACAAATGTATCCCTGGCCTGCGTGGTAACCGCGTTTTGGGTGAGCAGCCGCTGGTATCGGGTGGCGTTGGTCTGGGCCAGGTCGGCATTGGTTTGTGCGGTGACCAGATCCGCACGAGCCTGCTGCAGTTGCTGATCCACTTCGGGAGAGCTGATGGTGGCCAATAATTGCCCCTGCTTGACGTGCGCCCCAATATCCGTAAACCAAGCCTTGAGATATCCACTGGTTCGGGCATAAATGGGGGTGTCGATGAACGCCATCACGTTGCCGGGAAGCACGATCTCCTGCGCGGCTGCCCCACTCGGGGTGGGGTGGATCACAACGACAGTCGGCATCGCGGATTCATCGGTTGCCTGAACCAGATTCGATTCCGCCGTGGCGCGCGAGTGAAGGCCGATATAAATGACAACACCAAGGACGAGAACCCCAGCCGCCAGGCACACCCAAATCCATCGGAAAAGAGCCCCGCTTCCTTCCTCGGTAGCGGGATCGGCTTCAGTCTGCTTGATCTGACCGATTGTCATTGCATCCTTCTCCCAAAAGATTGCCGAGAACAGCAGGCCGGCCGATGCTTTGGCTACGCATGAAGCGGCTCGCGGTCCCGCGCCGCCGCTGACTGCGCATCTCCCGATGCAGGGCCGCGGTGCAGCAGGCTGAAGACAGCAGGGACAAACGTAAGCGTGGCGACCGTGGCGCAGAGCAATCCACCAATCACCGCGCGCCCCAGGGGTGCGTTCTGCTCGCCTCCGTCGCCCATACCCAGCGCCATGGGAACCATGCCGATAATCATCGCCAGGGCAGTCATGATCACGGGACGAAAGCGCGTCGCTCCGGCCTCAATAGCCGCCCGGGCCGGATCACTGTGCTCCAGTAACTTTTCCTTGGCAAAAGAAACCACCAGGATGCTGTTGGCAGTTGCCACCCCCATACACATGATAGCGCCCATGAGCGCGGGAACGCTCTGCGTGGTATGGGTCACGAAGAGGAAGAGAATAATCCCGGCCAGGGCTGCCGGAAGCGCAGTAATGATGATGTACGGATCCAGCCAGGACTGGAAAT
>JBAVUV010000893.1:0-1787 GCA_049696955.1 Candidatus Sulfotelmatobacter sp.
CGCAATCTCCTCCATCACCAACCGGAGAAAATCCCCGCTATTTCGGCACTCGGATAATATTCTGGCGCGAAGCGCTCCGGCATCCAGGAATGAGGCCCGAAATAGCTTGCTTTGCAGCCACGCATCCACCAATCTGTCCCGGTTTGCACGAACTCCCAAATTGCCAAATCGAGCTGCTAACAGATTAAAGACATTGGACTCCGCAAGGTACACCGCGAAATCTCCGGAGGAGAGCAGCATGTTGTAGAGCAGCGTAGTTCCGGAACGCGGACATCCAACTACAAAAACCGGTGCATTCTGCCTTGCCCCGAATGCGTCTCCTTTTTCAGTTACGGCCATACTGAGTCCCATAAGATTCGGAAGGCCTGCTCTACTGTTTCGCCGAGAATATTGTCTGAAATAATTCTTGATCGATTACAGTTTTCTGGTCGGAGGGGACGACATGCAGCCTCCCCCCCAGACTAACCACTTCACAACGCAGAAAAGTCCTGGCGGAAGAGATGATTTTGCGGCCCCCAGCCTCAACATAGCTCGCATTACAGCATATGAAAGTACGCCGCAAGTTTTCCCGGCTGTGGCTCCAATAAAGGAATTCGGCATCGCTGCTCCAGGGAGACATTGTCCAGGATTTCCCCTGGCCAAAACACACGTAGTGTTCTTCTTCCGTCGTACTGAAACGATAACCAATCACAGATTCGCCCACGGATGGCACCCTTCTAAGTGCGACGCCGTTCGCTTTCACCCCTATAGGGTGCGGAATCAACAAAGTGACAAACTCCGCGGGCAACACTGCCATAGTCTTAAAATGCAATACACAGTGTGGCTCCTTCACACCGTATGCGGGTGAATACTCACCAGAAAGTATCTCCTGAGACCACCCCTGATTCTCGAGCCCGGAGATCGAAATGCCCGCTCCAGTTCCGCGAAAAGTAGCTTCAGTTTGTTCTTCCGGTAAGAGTTTCGGATCGATGTGCCAAAACAAATCGAGTTGGTGCTGCTCCCGACCGAGGACCTCGTCGCGCACCAGCCAGGGACCGGACTTTAATGAGAAGACGAAACGGCGATGGACAACCGGATCAGCTAGCCGCATGTAGCCGTCATGGCTGCCTGCGAAAAAATCGAACGTCTCGCCGTTAATCCACTGCTCCGCGCGTACGTTGGGCAGGCTTTTCCAACTAAAAGGTCCTTTAGGCTCGGCTTGATCCTGCCCATCAACCAGCAGCGTATTGTGCGCCCTCGTCCCCCGAAAGTGATTACGCTCGGTTTCATCTTTTCCTACATATTCGAATGTGCCGGGATCGATCAGCAGAGCGTGTCCCGCGGCACTTGCGGTAATGCTGAGGGCATCCGCATGTCCATGACCGGCCGTATCCGCGCCCTGCGGTCCGGCATCAATCACCAGTTGATTTTCGGGATCGCAGCTCGTCATGACATACAGGCCTGCTTTTTCAAAAGCAGTTGAAACACACACTGGAGGAACGGGCCGCAGCCGGTCGAATTCCGCCAAGCCCGCCTCACCTAGGAGCCATAACATTTCTTCGTGCGGTCCAGATGCAGCGTTCTTAAAATCAGCCCGGCTAAACAAAACCGCGCCTGTGGCAAGAGGATCGAGAAGATGCTCCGCGCGGTTGCGCTGGGGATCGGACAGCCGGCCGCCATCATCATCGCCCAGCCGCGGTAGGGGTCCGAAGCGCGCCAGAACGCTCAGGGCTTCCAACATATGTTCAACGGTCCGCTCAAAATTGGCGGGGATGGTGATTTCGTTTCTTGAGGCCAGCACGCTGGAG
>JBAVUV010000894.1:0-1782 GCA_049696955.1 Candidatus Sulfotelmatobacter sp.
CGTCGACCGCTTCCTGCAACATGCGCTTTTCGTTTCTGACGATGACTTCTGGCGCGTGCAGGTCCATCAACTTCTTCAACCGGTTGTTGCGGTTGATGACGCGGCGATAAAGGTCGTTCAAATCGGAAGTGGCGAAACGGCCGCCATCGAGTGGAACGAGAGGACGCAACTCCGGCGGAATGACAGGAATCACGTCGAGAATCATCCAGCTCGGCTTGTTGCCGCTGCGGCGGAAGGCCTCAACCACTTTCAGGCGCTTGGTGTACTTAAGCCGCTTCTGCAGCGAGCTCTCGTTCTTCATCTTCTCGCGCAGTTCGACGGCCAGGCCATCGGTGTCGATGCGCTTGAGAAGTTCCTTAATCGCTTCCGCGCCCATCATCGCTTTAAAGCCGGCGGGACGGTACTGCTGATCGAGTTCGCGGAACTTGGCTTCGTCCTTGATGACCTCGCGCTCTTTTACCGGAGCGTCACCGGGTTCGACCACAACGTACGCTTCGAAGTAAAGAACGGACTCGAGGTCACGCAGGGAAATATCGAGCAGGTGGCCGATGCGGCTGGGCAGTCCTTTGAAGAACCACACGTGCGAGCAGGGCGACGCCAGCTCGATGTGTCCGAGGCGTTCGCGGCGAACTTTCGAGAGCGTGACTTCCACGCCGCACTTGTCGCAGATCACTCCGCGATGCTTCATGCGCTTGTATTTGCCGCACAAGCATTCCCAGTCGGTTACCGGACCAAAGATGCGGGCGCAGAACAGGCCGTCCCGCTCCGGTTTGAAGGTGCGGTAGTTGATAGTTTCGGGCTTGGTGACTTCGCCATGCGACCAGCTCCGGATTTTCTCCGGAGATGCGAGGCTGATCTTGATGGCATCGAAGTCGGCAATCGTGTTTTGCATTTCGAACGGGCTCGAACGAAACAAGGGATTCCTCCGCTTCCTGCTCTCATGGCAACAGCCAGTTTCGGCCAGTTGCCAGTTTTTATGTTTCGCGGTAGCTGAGAGCCTTGGCCCCGCGAAACGTTCCTTCAAAAGTCTCCAGTAGCGCCCGGCCTCTGGCCGGCTGCCCGCGGGCGTCTCGCCCGCGGAGCGGCGCTACGTTAATCTGCTGCCGCGCTGGCCGCGGGCCGCTTTTCGCCGGTCTTGATCAACTCCACATCAAGACAGAGCGATTGCAACTCGCGGATCAGCACGTTGAACGATTCCGGCACGCCGGGCTCCATGGCAGCTTCGCCTTTGACGATGGCCTCGTAAATCTTGGTACGGCCGTATACGTCGTCGGACTTCGCCGTCAGCAGCTCCTGCAGAATGAATGCCGCGCCGTAAGCTTCCAGCGCCCAGACTTCCATTTCTCCGAAGCGCTGTCCGCCGAACTGCGCTTTTCCACCCAAAGGTTGCTGGGTGATGAGCGAGTACGGCCCGATGGAACGCGCGTGAATCTTGTCGTCCACCAGGTGCGACAGTTTCAGCATGTAGATGTAGCCCACGCACACCGGCTGTTCGAACTCATCGCAGGTCATGCCATCGTGCAAAGTCGTTTTGCCCGACGTCGGCAGGCCCGCATGCTCGAGCAGCGCCTTGATTTCGCCTTCCTTGGCGCCATCGAATACGGGCGATCCCATGTAGACTCCGCGAGCCAGCGTAGGAGCGAGTGCTTCCAGCTCCTCGTCGCCCATCTCGCCGATGGTGTCTGCGAGCTTCGAGTCCTTGAACAGGGCCTTCAACTCGCGGCGAATCGCTTCGGTGCGCGTGTTCTCCTTGAGCAAGTTCGATATCTTCTCGCCCAGGGT
>JBAVUV010000895.1:0-4811 GCA_049696955.1 Candidatus Sulfotelmatobacter sp.
GATCTCTAGTACTCAACATTTACCAGAAACAATCCACTCGCCGGCGCCGTCGCTCCTGCGGCCGAGCGGTTGCGAGCTTCCAAAATCCGCGTGATGTCCTCAACTTGGAGCGTCCCTTTGCCCACCAGAATAAACGTGCCCACCAGGTTGCGAACCATGTGCTGTAAAAATCCTGATCCTCTCACAGCGTAGATAAATTCATCTCCCTCGCGCTGCCAGTTCGAAGAAAAAATGCGCCGCAGATTCGAGACGGGTGCGCCGTCGCGTCCCCGCTCGAGATCGACCGCCGCGTACGACGTGAAATCGTGCTCGCCTTCAACCAAAGCCGCCGCGCGCACCATCGTTTCCTCATCCAGAGGGTAAGGATAATGCCAAACATATCGCGCCACGAATGGCGGACAGATCTCCGCGCGAAAAATCCGGTAATGATAGGTCTTGGCCCGGGTCGAATGCCGGGCGTGAAAATCCGCCGCGGCCTCCTCCACATCGAGAACTCGGACGGAAGCCGGTAGGACATCATTCAGCGCCCTCACCAAATTCGCTGTCGGCACGGAGGATTCCGTTGCAAACGTCGCTACCTGAGCTAGCGCGTGCACCCCGGCATCGGTACGCCCCGAGCCCTGCGGCAATACCTTTTCGCCCGTGATTCGTCCAATGGCTGAGGCAAGGGCCGCTTGGATTGTCGGTAAATCCGGCTGCACCTGCCAGCCGAAGAATTCCGATCCATCGTAGGAGAGAGTGAGCTTGAGATTGCGCATGCCATCTTTCGAGTCCCGAAGCCGGGGCGGTTCATCCAAAGCTTTTCTCGGATTTAACTTTCTACGCCTCCGAGGACATTGGATACTCGGATGATCTTCAAAGCATTGTGAGGACTTTATCAGCTTCCGCCACCGCAGAGCGATCAAAAGGAACTCATCGCATCAGATATACTGTTGGTTTTCATCAACTTTCATCTCGGAGAGAGATGCTCGCGGTTCGCGCAGCAGAGTTGCGCGAAAAACGGCGCCCCGAGGGCAAGGCCCGTTCCATCGCGAAGGGATTCAGCACGTACTTTGCGAAAGCCTCTTTTTTCAGGAACCTCGGTGGCTTCCGTTGCGTACTAAAGCCTGAGTGGATTTTCGTTTTGCGTAAGCCGGAAGCCTCGTTTTACACATAGTCGTTGGATTGCAAGGCCATCATGAACGGAGATGAGTAGATGCCATTCGCACGCATAGCTTCAAAGATCCGGTCGACTGCCACCGCTTTTTTGTTAGGAGCATGGATGATGGCGGGGTTGACGATCGCCGCGCGCGGCCAGGAACCGCCAACCACACCCGCGCCTCAGAATAGCCCAGAGACGGGGCGTCTTCCTGTGCTGAACTATTCCCAGCCGGTTTCGCATTTCCCCAATCCTATCGGGCCCTACGTTCCGCGGCATGTGGCTCCGCCAAATCTCGCCAATACTGCGCGCATCGATTCCCTCATGCACGATGGCAAGCTCTATCTCTCGCTGAATGATGCTATCGCGCTTGCAATCGAGAATAACCTCGACGTTGCGATTGCCCGCTACAACCTGAATATCGCCGATACGGACGTTCTGCGAGCAAGGGCTGGAGCTACCATTTTCGGCGTGAATGCTGGAGTAGTGCAGAACACGCCGGGCGGCGGCATCGGCGGAATTGGCGCCACAGCTGGTGCTTCTTCGGGCGGCACCAGCCTGGGAGCCGGTGGCATTGGCGCGGGCACCAATGGTTTGGTAAGTTCCACACTTGGCGTCGGCCCCCCCATTACCAGCTTCGATCCGGTAATCACTGGAACGTTGCAGGAAGATCATGCTGAGAGCGTCTCCTCGAGCTTATTCAACGGCGTGCCGATTCTCGCGCAGAACACAGGTACTGTGAATTTCAACTACACCCAGGGGTTCAGTTGGGGTACCAATTTGCAGGTTGGCTTCAACAACACCCGCGCCACCTCCAACGTCCCGTTTACCACTTACAGCCCGCTCATTAACTCGTCGCTGCGCCTTCAGCTGACCCAGCATTTGCTGCAAGGCTTCGGACTTCCGGCCAACACTCGCTTCATTCACATTGCAAAAAATAACCGCGAATTGACTGACGTTGCCTTTCGCTTACAGATCATCGACTCGGTCGATCAGATCGAGAACATTTACTGGGATCTGGTATACGCGTACGAAAACGCAAGAGTGCAGAATGAGTCGTTGTCCTTCGCCCAGAAGACCTTGTCAGATACCAAGAAGCAGGTTGAGATCGGTAGCCTGGCCCCCATTGAAACAGTTCGCGCGCAAAGCACTGTCGCCCAGGATCAGCAACTCGTGACTACAGCTCAAACCAATCTGCAACTGGAGCAGTTGCTGATGAAGAACGCTCTGACCCGCACTTTGAAGGATCCGATGCTGGCCACGGCCGACGTCATCCCAACTTCCACGATGGAGATTCCCGCGGAAGAACAGGTTGTTCCCACTGAGGATTTGATCAACGAAGCCTTGCGCCATCGCGCTGAACTGGTTGAAACCCGCATCGATCTAAACAGCCGCGATTACAGTAACAAAGCGGTGCGGAGCGCTCTTCGGCCCACGCTCGATCTGTTTGCCTATTACGCCGGATCCGGACTCGGCGGCTCACAGAATCCCTCCAACCTGTGTGCGAACCAGACCCCGGATCAATTACTGCTGAATTTCTGCGCGGGTCCCAACCCTAACGCCGGCGGCGTCACCGAGATTGCACCTGTCTCTTCCACAAGCATTGGTTCAACGTGGAATCAACTTGTAAATTCGACTGCTCCGGACAAAGGAGTTGGCCTCTCGCTCAACATTCCGCTGCGCAACCGCGCCGCGCAGGCGGTTCAGGTCCGATCGGAACTGGAATATCGTCAGGCTCAGATGCGCCAGCAGCAAATCGAAAACCAGGTCGGCATCGAAGTTCGCAACGCGCAATATGCCGTCCAGCAGAACCGTGCCAGCGTGGATTCCGCCAAAGCCGCGCTCGATTTGGCACGCCAGTCGCTCGATGCGGAGCAGAAGAAATATCAGTTCGGCACTTCGACCACAACGCTGGTTCTGCAATATCAGAGCCAGCTAGCGACCGCCGAATCTACGCTGGTAAACGCCACAGTCGCTTATGAAAAGTCGCGTATCGAACTGGACCGCGCGACCGGCGACCTGCTCGATCACAACGGTATCAGCGTGGATGACGCGGCCCGCGGCCAGGTTACGCATATGCCCAGCGTGCCCTACATCGCGCCGCGCAAGGAATTGCCCTCGGTGGCGCAACCGCCGCCACAGGCCGCCGCTCCGCAATCCCCTCAATAAGCAAACGGGAGAAGAAAGCAGGCGCAGTCGCAAACTGCGTCTGTTTTTCTTCTCACAATTCTTTACAATCCGCCGATGCTTTTCTCGCGCTACGTCCCGCTAAGATGGTTGTGAACGCAGAATCATTTGCGCATCCAACTTCGAAATCATTTTGCCTTTCTATATGCCGCAATACGGTTCTCGCCCAAGGAGACGAACCATGTCTTTGTCTTTGCTATTGCCCAGACTCATTAAGGAGCTCGCTCGCCCTCGCGCGCTGGCGACGGTTATCTTTTTCTCCTGGATGCAGTTACCGTGGTCTGTATCACTGTTCGCGCAGAATGTTCCATCGGCTCCCGCGCCTCAGACCGCACAAGCGGCGCATTTGCAGGATTACTCCAAACCACGCCCGGCCTTTCCTCATGTCCTGCAGCCCTACGAAACGCAGCAAGTGCCCCAACCGGTGTTTGGTAACTCGCCCCGCATCGACTCCCTGCTGCGCGACGGGAAAATTTATCTCTCGATCGATGATGCGGTTGCACTCACGCTGGAAAACAATCTTGATCTTGATATCGCCCGCTATAACCTGAATATTGCTGATACTGATTACCTGCGAGCCAAGTCCGGGGCCAACATTCTTGGCGTCAACGCCGGCATCGTGCAGAACACGCCTGGCGGCGGCGTCGGTGGCCTGGGTGGGACGGTCGGCTCCGGCACGGGAGGAACTACTGTCGCGGCCAGCGGAATCGGAACTGGCACCAACGGCTTGGTCAGTTCCACGCTGGGCATCGGTTCGCCCATCACCAGCTTCGATCCGGTGATTACCGGCACGCTGCAACTCGACAAAGACGATGCCGAATCCACCAGCGTTTTCAGCCCCGTCCCGATCGTAGCGCAGAATACTTACACCGCCAATTTGGCTTATACCCAGGGCTTTGAGTGGGGCACGGCCTTGTCCGCGGGATTCAACAACACCCATGTCACCACGAACAATCCCACCAGTCTGCTGACGCCGGACTTGAGCTCCAGCTTCCAGTTCCGCATCACGCAGAATCTTCTCCAGGGCTTCGGTTCGCTTCCCAATCTGCGTTTTGTCCGCATCGCAAAAAATAATCGGGAGATCTCAGACGTCGCCTTCCGCCTGCAAGTTATCACCACGGTTGATCAGATTGAGAACATGTATTGGGACCTCGTTTACGCTTACGAGAATGTGAGGGTGCAGCAGGAAGCCCTCACTTATGGGCAAAAGGCGCTGGACGATTCGAAGCAACAGGCGAAAGTCGGCACCGCTCCTCCGATTCAAGTCGTGAGCGCGCAAAGCACGGTTTCAACCGATCAGCAAAACCTGATCCTGGCGCAGAATAACTTGCAGCTGCAACAGTTACTCATGAAAAACGCGCTTAGCCGCAGCATCGAAGATCCCATGCTCGCTGAAGCTGATGTGATTCCCACCTCGACCATGCAGCTTCCCGAGCAGGAGCCCGTCGTCCCAACGCAAGATCTGATCAATCAGGCTCTCGCACAT
>JBAVUV010000896.1:0-2238 GCA_049696955.1 Candidatus Sulfotelmatobacter sp.
CCGTACGTCCCGCTCTGGTTCGTCAGGTTCGACCCGCCGATCCATGTCCACTCGCCCCCGCTGTACTTCCACAGGTCGTTGAGGTATCCAAAAGTCCCCGCTGAATCGTAACCACGCCCACCGAAGAGCCACAAATTCCCGGTCGCGTCGGTCCATGAAATAGAACCCGAGCGCGAACCAGGGATGTTGCTCGCGGCAGACGTACCCTGAGTCCCGTACGTCCCCTTCTGGTTGACCACGTTCGCCCCGCTCATCCATGCCCACTGGCCCGCGCTGTACTTCCACAGATCGTTGAGGTATATAAGGCTACCGCCTTGCGACAAGGAAAGGCCTGTGACTCGGGATGATGGAGAACTTATCGGCCTCATTGATGCGGGCACGATGTTTGTCGGATTTTGTGTTGGCCGTGCGCAAGTAGATTTGAGTCGTTGTGATATCGGAATGCCCAAGTTCCTGCCGCAAGGTTTCGATGTCAACTCCATTCTGATGCCGCCGCGTGGCGTGCAATACCCTGAAGGCATGGCAGGGTTTCTCCGGTTTATCAACCGTATAACCCGCCACCTTCGCTTTGTGGATCAGATCATTGACGATACGGTCTAAGTGCTTGTCCACCGTTCGTGTCGCGGGAGACGGGAAAATCAGCTCGTCGTCCAGCGCGTTGACGCGATATTTCTTAAGGCAGGCAAGTAGAGTGTCGCTGACCGCGACGGTTCGTTCTTCATAGTCCTTGGGCTTGAAACCGAGCCTCGGCTTAAAGCGAACCGACACGGTCTTCTCCTCCCAATTGACGTCAGCCCACTCAGCAACCGCAGCTTCGCCGATGCGGAAGCCAGTCCCAACGAGAAAACGGATGAGAGCCTCCCCGATGTTGTCCGCGACACTGAGCATGGCGGCGACTTCTTGGTCCGTGTAGGTCGCATATTTCTTGTTCTTGTTCCGCTTGTCCACATTGATCGGCCAATCCTTCTTCTGCACCCAGTCCTCTCTCGCAACGTACTTGCCGATGCCACGGTCGTTCAGGAAAACCATGGTCTTCAGGAAATAGTTGAATACAGTGGATTCGCCGATCGGTGCTCCCGTCGCTTCGGAGGGGCGTGTCCGCAACTCGTGCAGAAAGTCGAGCATGTCATCGCGGCAAATTTCGTCGAAGAAGGTTTTCTTGCAGCTTGCGACAAATAGGTTGACGGCTGTGCGGTAGCCGAGGTACGTCTTGCGCGATTTCTGCTTGCTGCGTTGGATGTATTCACGCGCGCTATCCTCAACCGTCTTTCGAGGCACCGTACTGGCAACCACCAACGGCGGATGTGCCTCTCGCTCGGCAGGGCGTTCGAGTGGTCGGCCATCGTCCATGTTGATCATCGCAGTGTGAGCCACCGCGACATCTTTGCCAATTCTGATGGGTGTGCGTTTCGCGCGACTCGTCGGACGGAGGTAATACGTTGCTCCTTCTATGGGAATCGGACGATGATTTTTCGAGAACTGCACATTCATGAAGGGAAATTTTCCGTTGCCGGCGTTGATGCGTGCGATGAGTGTGTAGTGCGCCATATCTGTTTTCCTCGCAGAGCGTGAAAGATTCATGTTTGAATGCAAGAGGAAAATGCAAATGTGGCAACAGTACGTGGTAACAGTTAGCGGCTTTCTGAGGTAACGTCTTTGATTTCTTCAAATGGTGGAGCCGACGGGGTTCGAACCCGTGAC
The DNA here is from genome assembly GCA_049696955.1 of Candidatus Sulfotelmatobacter sp. Taxonomy (GTDB): domain Bacteria; phylum Acidobacteriota; class Terriglobia; order Terriglobales; family Acidobacteriaceae; genus Sulfotelmatobacter. The sequence goes on from JBAVUV010000896.1 coordinate 1,702, forward strand.
CTCCTCGATGCCATCGAGGCGCGCTCCCAACTGCGCTACGGCCCCACCGCGGAAAGACTTAACTCGTTTATAACATCCCGCCCGCGCACGGTCAAACGCCCTCACACCGAGCCCGCAGTGCAGTTTCCACCATCGTCCGCCAGTCGCAGCAGAGCCTAGCACGACGCTCCGCGAGCATGCAGCAACCGACGCATCTGCGCTCAGGCCGCGTTCGTGGCGGCTGAACCCCTGTACCAGGGTTTGCGGCCAACGGAAACGACCGCCCTTCCCGTTCCGCTGCTACCGCCCTGAATCTAAGCCACTTGCACCGCCAAACCCGGGTTTTCCCGCGCGGTACCTTCGGCGCATACCCCGCCCGGCGTTTTCTGCTATGCTTGCAACGAATCCGGGCGCCTTGGTGTCTAACCATACTGAGGGACACGCCCTGGAGCTTCAAGCTTCGGAGGTACACAGAACGGCATGTCCGACTTTGCGCAATCTCTGCCGTGGGGCCGCGACGAATCTGAGCTGGTGAATGAACTGCAGGCGGGCTCGGAC
>JBAVUV010000897.1:0-2844 GCA_049696955.1 Candidatus Sulfotelmatobacter sp.
GCACTCTTCCCCGTATCCATCGCGCTCCAGCAAAAGCAGCAAATCTTCGGAGACTGTTGCCTCACCTCGCTCCATGACCTGATTCAACATCGGCCCGATGACGTTCCAAATCTCCGGCCAGACCTCCCGGCCAGGGCTGCCCAACGCCCAGGGATGCTTGCTGCCGATGAGCGGCCGATAGGCATCGTTGTAGATCTTGACCAGGTCCGGTCCCCACCAGATCAGCATGGGAAAGCGCGAGTTCAAACATGTACTGACGGTGGTTTTCAGGCTTTGCGGCCATTTTGAAATCGGACCCAGCTGGGTCTTCGACCAGTCCAACGCTCGCACCCTCGCACCCAACTCACCGCCACCGGCAAGAAAGTCGAGCATTACTGGCGCTTGTTTCTCCGGGCTCCCCCCGGAATCGTCAGGCTTCATGGCGCAACTCGTCCAGCAGAGAGCGGTCCTCTTCCGTCAGCGGTGCATCGGCCAGTAAATCGGGCCGATTCCGCAGCGTCTTCGACAACGATTGCCTGCGACGCCAACGGCGAATGTCTTCGTGGTTGCCGGAACTCAACACGGCGGGCACCTCAGCTCCACGAAACTCTGGCGGACGAGTGTAATGAGGATAATCGAGCAACCCTCCGGAATCGCATGTCGATCGCGGATGAGGCCTTTCGGACGCGGCATCTTCCTGCGGCGCTGGGGCTGGGTTCGGCGCTGCGGGTTCGGCGGAGAAACTCTCGTAGCGGCTGGAATCTTCGTTGCCGAGGACACCTGGCAAAAGTCGGCTGACCGCGTCGACGATCACCGCAGCGGCTAACTCTCCGCCGGAGATCACGTAGTCCCCAATCGAAACTTCCATATCGGCCAGCAGTTCGTTGACTCGTTCGTCCACGCCTTCATAGCGTCCGCACAAAAAAACAATTCTCTCCACCTGCGCCAGGTCTCGAGCCACGGCTTGCGTAAATGATTTTCCCTGCGCGGACAGTAGCACCACACGCTCGCGCGCCGAGTCCCGCGCGCTTTTTTTTGCAATCCCGAGTGACTCGACAGCACGAAACAGCGGCTCAGGCTTCAGCACCATCCCCTCGCCACCGCCAAAGGGACGGTCGTCAACTGTCTTGTGCCGGTCGGTCGTAAAGTCGCGCAGATTGTGCACTCGAACACGAACCCGATCCTCCGCGATAGCGCGGCCCAGAATTCCGAAGCCGAACGGGCTTTCAAAAAACTGCGGAAACACCGTAATGATGTCGAACTGAATCGCCTTCGCCGTCATCGTTCCTGCCTGCGCCGTCGACCTTCGTTAGCCGTTCTGCTTCCACTTGATGTTGCATCCAATGCTGGGTTTCTGCTCGGTCGCCACCGGCTTGCCGGCCAGCACCTGTTCCATCGCAGCGCGCAGATCACGACCGTCCACAGCCACTTCATTGCCGGGCCGGCTGCCGTCGAGTTGACCCCGATAGACAAGCTTTTTGTCGGCGTCGAATAAAAAGAAATCCGGAGTGCAGGCCGCTTCATAGGCGCGGGCTACTTCCTGCGATTCATTGAAGAGATATGGGAACTGAAAACCGTACTCCCTGGCTTGTCGACGCAAGCCGTCGGGACCATCGTCCGGATAGGTCTCCGCATCATTGCTGCTGATGGCCACCATTCCGAGACCGCGCCCTGCGTAATCGCGGCCGAGCCGTCCCAGCTCTTTGTTGACGTGCTGCACAAAAGGACAATGCGCACAGAGAAACATCACCAGCAGTCCCCGCGGACCCGCGGCCTGATCCCGCGTCATCGCCTTGCCGGAAACCACATCGGGAAGAGAAAAGTTCGGCGCTGTCGTTCCCAGCGCAAGCATAGTAGAAGCATTCCGGGCCATCGGCTCCTCCTTTGACACCTTTGGGGGGCAGGGATTCGGCAAGTTCTCTGGGTGATTGTTTTTATCCTAACCCGGAACAGCCCACGGGTCACCGCAAACAACAAGAAGTTGTAGTTGTGAAAACCTGAAGATCAATATCTGGCACTGCGTCAAAAGACACTCCGCCCGCTACTTAGTTCGGGTTGGCGGGTGGGGTCTTTTTGTTGCCTAACAAATGTTTCATCTTATTCACAACCGTGGAAGCATTGCGGTGCATGAGGCCACTCACATCGGCAGTAATTACTGGAGCATTCGCTGTGCCTGTCACCAGCATCGGCACTCCCTGGGCAGCCTCTTTTTCATAATTGGACTTGCCGAACTGATTCATCTTGGTCATCAACCCCACACCCACTTTTCCTGCTCCGTGGGCGTTGGTCACGTGTGCGACAAGGCGAAAGGACAGCGCACCGGTCGGAGATATTGTGCCGCTGCCCGTGGATCGTCCCATCCCTAAAATTGTGCCGTCGATGTTTTTTACCTGAATACCAGAGTTGCTGGCCTGCAGATCAAATTTCATCGTCTGGATCGTCGTGGTGCTTCCGGTTTTGACCCCGCCCAGGGCAGCGACCCCCTGAATCTTCGATCCAAGGTCGTACCCCACCAGCTGCGCATTCGCCAGTTCCACCGGCCCCGTCACCACCAGGTCGTTGGCCGCTCCGGTGATTTCGAGCGCCAGTGTCAATGTGCCGCCCTTCAGTTGCGATCCATCCGGTAACTTCACTCCGGCTGCGGTCATCAGCGACTGCAGTTCGTCGATTGGGACAGCCGCGGCCGCCACCTTCAGATCCACCCACGGATTGTCGCCCGCCAGGCGATAGCTGCCGCTCAACTGAATCGTGCCGGTTCCCAGGCCGATGGAAGCCTGCTGCAGTAGTCCGGTGTTGTCATCCATCTGATGCTTGATGTCATACGTCAGGTCGATCGGCTGCGGCGAGGGGGCGCCAGTTTTTGTC
>JBAVUV010000898.1:0-10781 GCA_049696955.1 Candidatus Sulfotelmatobacter sp.
GAGATCAATGAAAACGGAGTAAGGAATGCCTCAGTCGATTGACTGGCCACGACCGTCGTCCCCACGGCGGCGGCGCCGGTTTTTTATTGTTGTCATCGTACTTGCCGTCATTTTCTTTGGCAGCCGGAGCGCGCTGTCGTACTACGTGGATCTGCTGTGGTTCCGGTCGCTCGGGTATGGGGAAGTGTTCTGGAAGACGTTGAGCCTGCAGGCGGGAGTCTTCGCGGCTTTTGCGGCGGCGACATTTGTTGTTCTGTATGGATCATTCGTGGCGCTGAAGCGGGCGCACCTGCCGGACTTGCCGGAGGGGCATACGATTTTTATTGGCGGACAGCCGCTGAAGCTGCCCGTGGAACCGGTGCTGCGGCTGATCGCGCTGGTGCTTTCGCTGGCCATCGCGCTGGCAACCGGCGCGGCCCTGATGGCAGAGTGGCCGACTCTGGCGCTGTTTTGGTACGCCCCAGGAACCGGCGGAACTCTAGATCCGATTTTCGGCAAGCCGGTTAACTTTTTTCTTTTCACCTTGCCGACGTGGCAACTGATTGCCGGATGGCTGCTTACGCTGGCGCTGATTACGTGCGCGCTGGCAGGATTTTTCATCCTTATTACCGGCGGCGCGCGGGCGCTTTCAGGCCGGCTGAGCCGTGGCGTGATGTTGCCGTGGGGTGGTCTCTCCGTCGCATTTTCGTTTCTGTTGCTGGTGATTGCGCTGGAAATTTATCTCGGGCGTTTTGAACGGCTGCTCGACGATCATACGATTTTTGGCGGCGTCACTTACACGGATGCGCACGTCACGCTGACTGGGATGTTAGTGGTGTGCGCGGCGCTGATTGTGGGAGCGGCGATTTCGGCGATCAATGCGGTGCGGGTGCCGCGAGGGCGCTGGCTGGTGGCGGCGATTATTCCCGCGGCGGTTTGTTATTTCGGCGTGCAAGGGATTGCATGGTATGTGAGCAGTTTCATGGTCAAGCCCAATGAGCTGGTCCGGGAGAAACCCTACATCGTCTTTAATACTGAATTGACGCGGCAGGCCTACGGGTTGGATAAGGTGACGCAGCGCCAGTTCCCTGCCGAGACTACGGTGGATGCGGCCGATCCACAGAATAATCAGGCGACCCTGCAGAACATCCGGCTGTGGGATTGGCGCGCCTTGCAGGATACGCTGCGGCAGATTCAGGAGATTCGGACTTATTACGATTTTCCCGATATTGATATTGATCGATACAACATTGAAGGCACGACTCGCGAGGTAATGCTGGCGGCGCGCGAACTGAACGTGGACAAGCTGCCGGAGAGCAGCCGTAATTGGATCAATGAGAAGCTGATCTATACGCACGGCTATGGCATTACCATGAATCCGGTAAACGGATTCACGCCGGAAGGCTTGCCTACGCTGATTCTGAGCAACATGCCGGTGCAGAGCACGGTGCCGGATCTGAAGGTGACCCGGCCGGAAATTTATTTCGGCGAGCTGACCAACACTGACGTTTACGTGAAGACGCGGCAGAAGGAGTTTAACTATCCGCAGGGCGAGAGCAATAATCTCACATCGTATGAAGGCGACGGCGGAATTGAAGTCGGCGGCTTTCTGCGGCGCATGGTAATTGCGCTTGATCAGGATGATCTGGCCAAGCTGCCCTTCAGCGATGACGTGAACAAGGATAGCCGGCTGCTGATGCGGCGCAACATACGCGATCGTGTAGCGGCGCTGGCGCCGTTTCTCACTTTCGATCCGGATGCGTACATCGTCCTCGGTGAAGATGGGAGGCTGTCATGGATCATGGATGCATTCACGGTTTCAGACAGCTATCCCTACTCGACTCATTACCGGCTCGGCGATAACTCCGTCAACTACATGCGGAATAGTGTGAAGGCGGTGGTTGACGCCTACGATGGAACGACGACATTTTATGTATTCGATCGGCAGGATCCGATCATTGCAGCGTACCGGGGGATTTTTCCCAGCTTGTTCAAGGATGCGTCGGCTATGCCTGCGGGGCTGCGTAAGCATGTGCGCTACCCGGAGTTGTTGCTGAAGCTGCAGGCAGAAGTTTACGGGTTGTATCACATGACGGATCCGGAGGCTTTTTATAACCGGGAAGATTTATGGACGGTGGCCACCGAAGTTGGCATGGGCCCCGGGGGTGAGCAGACAACGCTGCCGATGCAGCCGAATTTTGTGCTGATGAAATTGCCGGGGGAAGATGGCGAGGAGTTCGTAGAGATTCTGCCATTCACGCCGGCGAACCGGAATAATCTGATTGGATGGATTGCCGGGCGCAGCGACGGGGCGCAGTACGGGACGTCGGTGGTTTATGACTTTCCGAAGACCAAGCTGGTGGACGGCCCGCTGCAGATCGAGGCGCGCATCGACCAGAACGCACAACTTTCCGGACAGTTGACGTTGTGGAATCAGCAAGGCTCGCATGTAAGGCGCGGGGCACTGCTGGTGATTCCGATTGGGAAGGCACTGCTCTATGCGGAGCCGATTTATCTGCAGGCGGAGCGAAGTCCGATGCCGGAGTTGCGGTTGGTGGTGCTGGCGCTGCAGGATAGGCTGGCGTACGGGCCGACGTTTGAGTCGGCATTGGCGTCGCTTTTTGGGGGATCGGTTTCCTCTTTGACTGCGACGGCGCCAAACCAAGCGGCGGCGCCGGCGGAGGTGCGTAAGGCAGGCGCATCCGCTGGAGCGCAGCCGGCCGCGGATTTGAATGCGCTGATCTCCGAGGCTGCCAAGGATCTTTCTGACTACCAGCGGTTGACGGCGGACGGCAAGCTCGGCGAGGCGGGACAGAAGCTGGAAGAGCTGAAGCGAACGCTGGATAAATTGAATGCGCTGAAAAAGTAGTGTGCCCACAGCGGCTAAAGCCGTCACAATGGTAGACCAGTTATCGCAGCGGTGAACCGCTGCGCCACCCAAAGGCAAAACTTAACGCCAGACAAGGCGAACGTTCACGCCGGACAAGGCAAACTTACACACCAGACGACCTAAGCCGATCGCTGGTTTAGCGGGTCAATTCGTGGTCCGGAACGCCATCGCCGTCGGCGGAGACAGGAAGGGAGATAGCTGAGGATTGGCTTTCGGATGGGTACTTCGGTGTCTTTGTGGGTACCAGGAGTCGATCAACATGCGGTTTTTCTGCTAACCTTGCCTCAGCCCTGTTGTTTTGCGATTTTCGCAACCGCTACTGACGGAGAGATTTCTTTAAGCTCGGGTCGCCACGATGCCCAAGGTTATCGCCCAAGAAGTGTCCGTACTGTCTTCGTCCAGGCATGGGCTAATTTATCTCACACCCAATGACTGGATGTTGGTGGCTGACAAGGCCAGCCGGGCGAGCTTTCGCAAGGGCCAAACCTTAATCTACCGGGGCAAGAAGTCAAACGGAGTTTATTTATTGGTTAAAGGCGTGGCCCGAGTGCAAATTCCATCGCAAGCGTCGGCTCCTGAGATTGGTCCGGGCGAGGTTTGTGGAGAGATGTCGTTTCTGGATGACGTGCCGGCGAGCGCGAATGTGATTGCGCAGGAAGACCTGGAAGCCCTTTATCTGGATCGGCCCACGCTGGAGAGCCTTTTCGAGCTTTTCCCCCACCTCGCGTCGCGCTTTTACAGATCGTTGGCTACGAATCTGTCTCACCGTTTGCGGGAGTCGATCGAACCGAGAAGCTGAGTTGCGCCACCGGCGCCCGAGTTGAAACTGGACCTCAGGGGCTGAAGCCCGCAAACAGCGATGGTCGTACGGCACGGCTAAAGCCGTGCCCTTCCCAAACAAAGCCTACCCTCCTCAAGAACTGCACGCCAAAGGCTCGCGCGTAGCGTGTCGTTCGACCTTAGCGCAATTCCTCCATGGCGGCTTCGAGGGCTTCCCTGCCGGGGCGTGTCATCGATTCCGGAAGCGTGGCCAGTGGCTGATCGACCATGTTCAGCATATCGAGGAAGCTGGGAGCTTTGGTGTTGACGTAGAAAATTCCGGTGAGGACTTCGCCTTTGTCGTGGGCTTCGCTCAGCCGCGTCATAGCGGCGATGCGGTTGGTGGGGTCGTAATCTTCTTCCAGCTTGCGCAGTTGCAGATGTGAGCCGTCGTGCATTTCGACGCTGACCGTTGTGCCGGGATCGTATTCCACATCGATTTCTTCGAAGTGCGGCACGAAGCTCATCTCCTGCAGAGTCTCTTCGTGATCCTTCACATATTTGTACGACTTTGTGGAACCCTCGTGATCGTTGAAGGTGACGCAGGGTGAAACGACGTCAAGCATGACGGTGCCTTGGTGAGCGATGGCGGCTTTCAGCATGGTGCTGAGCTGGCGCTTATCCCCGGAAAACGAGCGGCCAACGAAAGTTGCACCGAGTTCGATGGCGAGACCGCAAGTGTCGATCGGGGGAAGATCGTTGATGACTCCGGATTTCAGCTTCGATCCGAGATCTGCTGTAGCGGAGAACTGGCCTTTGGTGAGGCCGTACACGCCGTTGTCTTCGATGATGTAGATCATGGGAAGATTGCGGCGCATGAGATGAACGAACTGGCCGATGCCGATGGAGGCGGTGTCGCCGTCGCCGCTGACGCCGAGGGCGATCAGGTTGCGATTGGCGAGCATGGCTCCGGTGGCGACCGAGGGCATGCGTCCGTGCACAGAGTTGAAGCTGTGGGAACGGTTCATAAAGTATGCGGGGCTCTTGGAGGAGCAGCCGATGCCGCTCAGCTTGGCAACGCGCTCGGGCTGCACGCCCATGTCATACATGGCTTCGATGATGCGCTCGGAGATGGCGTTGTGGCCGCAGCCGGCGCAGAGCGTGGTCTTGCCGCCTTTGTAATCGATCACGCTGAGGCCGATGCGGTTGGTTTTTGGTTCAGGTGCTGCCGTAATCGCCATTATTTCCCCTCCATATTACTTACCTTCCATGGTGCTGAGTTCGTCGGTAACAGAGCGCGCGTCGAGCGGCAGGCCGTCGAGATGGGCGATGCTGCGCAGGCGCGCCGTGAGTTCAGGTTTTAGATCGAGCCGGAGCAGGCTGAGCATTTGCGCGTCGCGATTTTGCTCGACGACATAAATGCGATCGTGTTGCTCGATGAATTCGTGGACCTCACGGGTGAAAGGATATGCGCGCAAACGGAGATAGTCGGTCTCGATTGCGTATTCGTTTCGGAGCTGGTCGCGGCTTTCGCTGACGCCCCAGTGCGAAGTTCCGTAAGCGATGATACCAATCTTTGCATTGGAGGAGCCGGCATTCGTGCCTTTTATAATTTCCGGACGGGGAACAAAAGAACGCGCGGTCTCGAATTTGCGGTTGAGGCGCTCCATATTGTTTTCGTAATCGTCGGGGCGCTCGCTGTAGTTGGATTTGTCGTTGTGTCCGCTGCCGCGGGTGAAGTAGGCTGCGGCGGGATGTTCGGTTCCGGGGAGGGTGCGATAGCCGACGCCGTCGCCGTCAAGATCTTTGTATCGGGCGAAGCCGCCAAGCTTGGCGAGGTCTTCCCGGTCGAGAACTTTGCCGCGCTTGATGGGCGTGGTCGGGTATTCGAAGGGATCGGACATCCAGTTGTTCATGCCGAGGTCGAGATCGGACATGACGAAAACCAGCGTCTGGAATTGCTCGGCGAGATTGAAGGCTTCTGAGGCCATGCTAAAACATTCGGCTGCCGAAGCAGGAAGCAACATGATGTGCTTGGTATCGCCATGGGAAAGAAATGCGGTGGTGAGAATGTCGCCTTGCGAAGTGCGCGTGGGCAAGCCAGTGGAGGGGCCAACGCGTTGAATATCCCAAATGACGCCGGGAATTTCGGCGTAGTACGCGAGGCCGGCGAATTCCGACATGAGAGAAATGCCGGGACCGGCGGTTGCGGTCATGCTGCGGGCGCCCGCCCATCCGGCGCCGATGACCATGCCGATGGCGGCGAGTTCGTCTTCGGCCTGCACGATGGCGAACGTGGCTTTGCCATCTGGGCCGATGCGATGCTCTTTCATGTACTCGATCATCGTCTCGACCAGCGAGGATGAGGGAGTGATGGGATACCAGGTGACGACCGTACATCCGGCGAACATGCAGCCGAGAGCGGCGGCGGAATTGCCGTCGATGATAATTTTGCCGGCGGTCTTGTTCATGCGCTCGATGTAGAAGACGCCACGTTTTTGCAGATTAGCTTTGGCGTGTTCGAATCCGGCTTGGGCGGCAGCAAGATTTAGACTGGCTGCCTTTACCTTTTTCGCGAACTGTTTGCGAATCGCCTTTTCCACTTCGCCCATTTCAATTTCGAGCAGTTGCGCGACCACGCCGACGTAGACCATGTTCTTGACTAGTTTGCGCAGCTTGGCCTCGGGGCAAACCGTGGCCACGATTTTGTCGTAAGGGACGGAGTAAAAAATCAGGTCGTTGCGCAACTTGTCGAGAGCAAGCGGTTCGTCATAGAGGACGGAGCCGCCAGGCGCGAGCGACATTACATCATCCTGCGCGGTTTCAGCATTCATCGCGACCAGGAAATCGATTTCTTTCTTGCGGCCGATATAGCCATCTTTATTGGCCCGAATCGTGTACCAGGTGGGCAGGCCGGCAATGTTCGAGGGAAAAAGGTTCTTGCCGGAAATTGGCACGCCCATCTGAAAGATGGCGCGCAACAAAACCGTGTTTGAACTCTGCGAGCCTGAGCCATTCACGGTAGCGACCTGAATGCTCATATCATTGACGATGCGCTTGCGCCCCAGTTGACCGCCTGCTCCCTGGGGCACGACATCCGTAGTTGCCATCCCAACACCTTCCTTCATGGTTAGAGGGCGGAGTGCTCCGCCCGAATTAAGTTGAGGGAAACAGATGATTATACGGCGAAGGCGGCTCCGGTTTGTAGGCCTAATCGGCTGTTTGAGTAGAGTGGGATATGTTTGGGAACTAGAGTATCCCGTCCGGCGTTGTCCTGCTTGAATCGAAATCGCTGCTGAGGAGAGGGAGATTCTTCGCGCCGCCTGAAAGGCGGCTGCGCTCAGAATGACAGCGAGACTACTGGGTTTTGAAGAATTGGGCAATGTTGCGGAATTTATTATATCGTGACACGAGCAAATCGTCCGGTGAGAGTTTCTTGAGTTCTGCGAGATGTTTTTGCAGTGTAATGTCGAGCAGATTGGCGGCCGCTTCGTAATCGCGGTGAGCGCCGCCTTCGGGCTCGGGAACGATATCGTCGATGCAGCCTAGTTCGCTGAGATCGGTGGCGGTGATGCGCATGGCGGCAGCAGCTAACTCTTTTTTTGTGGCATCCCGCCACATGATGGCGGCGCAACCTTCGGGAGAAATTACCGAGTAGATTGAATTTTCCATCATGAGGACACGATCGGCCACGGCGATGGCGAGTGCTCCGCCGCTGCCGCCGACGCCGATTACAGTTGCAATGATGGGGACCTCGAGACGCGCCATCTCGCGCAGGTTGTGTGCGATGGCCTCGGCTTGCCCGCGTTCTTCGGCATGAATGCCGGGATAGGCGCCATCGGTATCGACCAGAGTGATGATTGGCCGGCGGAACTTTTCCGCGACTTGCATGACGCGCAGAGCTTTGCGATAACCTTCCGGGTGCGGCGTGCCGAAGTTGCGGTGCACGCGTTGCTTCATGTCCCGGCCCTTTTGCGTGCCGACGACCAAAATCTCTTCGCCGTGGAAGCGGGCCATTCCACAGATAATTGCGGCATCGTCGCCGAAGGTACGGTCGCCGTGAATTTCGCTGAAGTCGGTGAACAGGCGCTCGATGTAATCGAGAGTCTGCGGGCGCTGGGGATGGCGGGCGAGTTCGGTTTTTTGCCAGGCGGTTTGCGGGGCCTTCATCTCCTCGCGCAGAGTGTGGAGACGCTCCTTGAGTTGCTCGAGTTGCTGGCGAGCTCCGTTGTTGCTGACCGTGGAAGCCTCGATCTGGGCCACCTGGCGCTCGATCTCCTCGAGTTCCTGCTGCGCTTTGTTATCGGCTTCCATGGATTTTGACTAATGTGTCCCGGCCACGGCCAGCGGCTGAAGCCGAAAATTGATGTCTGTCTTCGGCATCGCTAAAGCGATGCCCTGATACAGATCACGCCCCACAGGAAACGTGATTCGGGCGCACTATTCAGCTGATTACGCGTACACTGCCGCGCCCGCATAATTGTTCGACGCGGGCGATGAAGTTGCGGTCCGGTAAGACATTATAGCCTTGCGCCTCCATCACCACCATGAAATCCCCGGCGCGTTCTACGTCAAACAATACGCGGGCCTCGCCTTTTCGTTCCTGGAAGAGCGCATGGAGATCGTCCACGGTGGATTCAGCGGCGGTTTCGAGCGGGACGCGAATGCGAAGCGCACGGGGCAGCGGAACCTTGGCATCTTCGAGCGGCATAATTTCGGCGGCGGTGATTTTTGGATTTGCTCCTTCTTCGATACGCACGCCGGCTCGGATTAGCACGGGAACTTCGAGTTTTACTTTTTCAGCAAGCTTTTTATAGGCCTCGGGAAAGACGATCATATCGATGGAACCGGACATGTCTTCGAGCGTGGCCTGAGCGTAGAAATCTCCGCGCTTGGATTTGAGGACGCGGAGGTTGGCGATGATGCCGGCGGTTGGGATGGTTTCATCTTTGCCGGTGGATTTTGTCATCGCGCCGATCTCGATAATGCTGAGCGCCTGCAGGTCCTGCAACTTATCTTTGTATTTTTCCAGGGGATGGCCGCTGATGAAGAAACCGAGAATTTCTTTTTCGGAGGCGAGGCGCGCTTGTTCATCCCAGTCAGGAATGTTCGGCAGTTTGTCATTGTGGGCTTCCGAGTCTTCCTGCTGGAAGACGCCAAAGAGGCCGTGCTGGCCGGATTCCACGTCGCGCTGGGCTTTTTGGGCGCGGTCCATGGCGCGGTCGAGGACGGCCATTAGTTGTGCGCGGCGGCCGAGCGAATCCATGGCGCCGCTTTTGATTAATGATTCCAGCACGCGCTTGTTGAGCAAGCGGAGATCGACGTTCTCGCAGAATTCGTAAATCGACTTGAAGCGGCCCAGCTTTTTCCGTGCGGCGACAATCGAGTCGATTGCATTGCCGCCGACATTTTTTACTGCCGCGAGACCGAAGCGAATGGCTTCGCCGTGCGGGGTGAAGTTGGCGTCGGAGACATTGATATCGGGGGCTTCGACGGAGATGCCCATCTCGCGGCATTCGTTGATGTATTTCACAACGTCGTCGGTACTGCCGGTGACGGAAGTCAGCAAAGCGGCCATGAACTCGACCGGATAGTGCGTCTTCAAGTACGCAGTGTGATAGGCGAGCAGCGCGTAGGCGGCGGAGTGTGATTTGTTGAAACCGTAGCCGGCAAACTGCGCCATGAGGTCGAAAATCTTTTCGATCTTCTTCGGCGGAAATTTGCGCTGGGCCGCGCCTCCCACGAAACGCTCCCGCTGTGCCGCCATTTCTTCGGGCTTCTTCTTACCCATCGCCCGCCGCAACAGATCGGCTTCTCCGAGCGAGTAGCCCGCCAGTTTGTTTGCCGCCTGCATCACCTGTTCTTGATAAACGAAGACGCCCAGCGTCTCCTCCAAAATCTCCTTCAGCTCCGGCAGTTCGTACTCAATCTTGCGCCGCCCCTGTTTGCGGTCGATGAAGTCGTCAATCATTGCCATGGGTCCGGGGCGATAGAGCGCATTCAAGGCGGTAAGATGTTCGATCGAGTTCGGCTGATAACGCCGAAGGACGTCGCGCATGCCGTGCGATTCAAACTGAAAGACGCCAGAGGTCAGGCCTTTATGAAAAACTTTTTCATAGGTTTCTGCGTCGTCGAGTGGAACGGCTTCGAGAGTGATCGGCGTGCCACGCGTTTGCACGATGAGCTTAAGCGCGTCGGTGAGAATCGTCAGGGTAGTGAGGCCGAGGAAGTCCATCTTCAGCAGGCCCATCTTTTCGATGGCGACCATGTCGAAGGCGGTGACGATTTCGTCGTTCTTGGTCTTGTGCAGCGGGACGAGTTCGGTGAGAGGGCGCGGCGAGATGACTACGCCGGCGGCATGCACACCGGAGTTGCGCACCATGCCTTCGAGTTTTTTTGCGGTCTGCATCAGCTCGCGAATCTGGCCATCTTTTTCCATGGCTTCGCGAAGTTGTGGAGAATCCTCGATGGCTTGATCGAGCGTGATGTTGAGCTGCGTGGGGACCATCTTGGCGATGCGATCGACATCGGCGTAGGGGATGTCCATGGCGCGGCCAACGTCCTTGATAGCGGCTTTGGCGGCCATGGTGCCGAAGGTGATGATTTGGGCAACGTTATCGCGGCCGTATTTTTGGGTGACGTAGTTGATGACTTCGCCGCGGCGGTTCATGCAGAAATCGATATCGATATCCGGCATGGAAACGCGCTCAGGATTGAGGAAGCGCTCGAAGAGCAGCTCGTGTTGCAGGGGGTCGATATCAGTGATGCCCAGGGCGTAGGAAACCAGGGAACCGGCTGCGGAGCCGCGGCCGGGGCCTACCGGGATGTCGTGCTCTTTGGCGTAGCGAATGAAATCCCAGACGATGAGGAAGTATCCGGGGAACTTCATTTGCTGGATGATGGAGAGTTCGCGTTCGAGGCGCTGTTCGTAATCTGAGATGGGATGCTTGAGTTTGCCTTGGTCATGCAGCGGGCGCAGCGCTGCGAGGCGGCGGGCGAAACCCTCGCGGGAGACGTGAACGAAATAACTGTCGATGGTATAGCCCGGTGGAACATCGAATTGCGGGAACGGGGTTGCGACTTTTTCGAGATGCAGGCTGCAACGCTCGGCGATGTCGAGGGTGCGGGTCAGGACTTCGGGTGAGTCTTTGAA
>JBAVUV010000899.1:0-1720 GCA_049696955.1 Candidatus Sulfotelmatobacter sp.
GCGTCATGCTTCGCTTTATACGCTATCTCAGGAGATTCCTCCAGTTGGCCGACCAAAAAGAAATAACAGTTGCGCCAGGAAGGGGTATTCTCTCTGGCGAAGGAGATGGAGGCGTTTTTATGACCAACACCGAGATGATCGCTCAGCTCGAGGCTGAGCTTAAGAGCCTGAAAGCAGCGCTTGCAAGCTGCCCGACAAATACCGATCCAGCCCTGGTAGCCTCGCTCAAGCGGGCCATCGCAACATTGGAACGGATTATTGCGGATCTGAAGTCGGGGCAAAAACCGTAGGGCTGCCGGCAACTGCTACCATTACGGGCATGCTTTCTCCGGCTAACCTGCCATGGCACTGAAGGAGTCGGAAGCGATCGTTCTGCGCACGTATCCGCTGCGCGAGGCCGATCTATTGGTCACGCTCTTTACCCGCGCAGAAGGGAAGGTGCGTGGCGTGGCGCGGTCGGCAAAAAAATCCAAGCGTCGCTTTGGCGGCGCGCTGGAGCCCATGACCTATGTGCGCGCGTTTTATGATGTGCGCGAACCGCAGGAGTTGGCGCGCCTGGATGCATGTGAAGTCCTGGAGTCTCCGCTGGCCACCGAAGTCAGCTACGCGCGCGCGGTGGCGCTCGCGCATGTAGCCGAGTTACTCGACGAGTTGCTTCCGGATCACGAAGCCAATGACGCCATCTTCCGGCTGACCCTTTCCGTACTGCACGCTCTGACTGGCCCTGATATATGGATGCCTGTCACGTATTTCGATCTGTGGCTAACGCGCCTGGTGGGTTTCTTGCCCGAGTTAACGGAGTGCATCGTGTGCGGACGCAACCTGAATGGCGGCCGGGCATATTTTCACGCGCTGGCCGATGGCTTGATGTGTATCGATGACAAGCGACTGGCGTCGTCCGAGATTTCCAATGACTCGCGCCTGTTGGCAGCGCAAATGTTTCGTGCTCCGGTGGAGAGCTTTGCCGGGTCGCCATGGCCGAAGTCGCAGGGCGCCGATCTGCGAAAGTTCTTGATTCAGGCGTTGCAACGGCACATTGAGAAGAAGCTGGTCACTGCGGGAATGCTGGAGAAGAGCGGCTTCTAGACCCTGGCTGACGGCTCGGCACCGCTTCTATTACAATCAAACATTAGTTTCTCGCTCCTGAATAAATCCTGTGAATCCATCCCAGCCCAATTCGCTGACGTTCCAGGAACTCATCCTGCGCTTGCAGGCGTTTTGGGCGCAGCGCGGATGTGTGCTGCAGCAGCCCTATGACGTTGAAGTGGGTGCGGGGACGATGGCGCCGGAGACCTTTCTGCGCGTGCTGGGACCAAAGCTATATAAGGTGGCCTATGTGCAGCCCTCGCGGCGGCCCGCGGACGGGCGCTATGGCGAAAATCCGAACCGGTTGTTCAAGCACATGCAGTTGCAGGTGATCCTGAAACCTCCGCCGGAAAATGTGCAGGAGTTGTATCTGGAGTCGCTCGCCGCGATTGGCATTGACTTGCGCCAGCACGACATTAAATTCGAGGAAGATAACTGGGAAGCGCCGACTCTCAGCGCCTGGGGTGTGGGCTGGCAGGTGATGCTGGATGGACTGGAGATCACGCAGTTCACTTATTTCCAGCAGTGCGGCGGCATAGATTTATTTCCCATTTCCGCGGAACTCACCTACGGCCTGGAGCGCATCGCAGCATTTCTTCAGGATGTGGATTCGATCTATGACATTGTGTGGGCG
>JBAVUV010000900.1:0-2356 GCA_049696955.1 Candidatus Sulfotelmatobacter sp.
GCGATGTCCTAGGCCAGGCTAGACGACGGGGACGGTGTAAAGTGGATTGGCTGAGGCAACGTTTGATCGTAACAAGCTGTGATAGCCGTGTCAAAAGCGATAACGGGCACTCCCACGCGTTGGCGATAAGAAACTCCTACTGCACTTCTTAATTCTTTCGCCACAATCCAGCTGGACTTCAATCGCATCCATTCATACGGAAGAGTTGCGGCTGGAAGCGGTGCGGGTCGCGGCGGTTTGATCCCGAGCTGCTTCTGTCTGCACCGCTCTCAAACAATTTAGAATTGTCGAAACGCAAGAGTGCACGACTCTAGGAAATTCGAGGTCAATGTGTCCGATCCAATCTATCTCAGTCTTTGGTTCCGTGATTTTTCCGGGCCGGAGATGTTGCCACATGCTTTTGCCGTGCTGCAGCAGTTCCCTTTCTCGGAGCAACGTCCGGGGATCAGTTATTTTGCGGTGCATCCTGTTTCGTGGGGCGAGGCTACGGTGCTGGAGCGCCGTTTTCCTGCGGGGATCGATCCCGGGCAGGCTACGCTGATTGCCGCCGAATTGATTCATGATGATTACGCATTTGTATTCGAGGCGTATTGGGATTTATGGACTCCGGATCCTGCCAGCGGGAATTGGGTGTTGGAAGCTGTGCCGGTGAAATTCATTGTCCAAGGAGAAGAGTTCGACGAACGAACTTACCAGCAGACAGGGCACATTCAGATCGATTTTGGTCCGGATTCGTATTTTCTGCAGCCGGAGACGCCGCTCAGCGAACAGACTCGGGACAAGATACGTGACAACGTGTCAAAACTGGTGGCCTTCTCGGTAAGTGTCGAAAAAAATAGTGGCACGAGCTCGCGCCTGCTGTGGTCGGAATCGGAAGAAAGCCTGGCCCAGAAACTGATCGCTCGCTTGCAGAAGGTTCAATAATCGATGTCCAACAAATATGACGTTCAACAAGTAAAGATCAGAGGGCACGGAAGGTTCACCGCGCGCTTCGCACAGCTCGAAATGATTTCAGTACCCTCTGCTCTCTAATCTTATTTCGTTCGTCCGCCCTCCACTTTCAGCGCGTCGGAAGCGCCCGCCTGTGCAGCCGCCAGCCTGGCGGTGAGTACGCGGAACGGAGAACAGGAAACATAATCCATTCCGACCTGATGGCAGAACTCCACTGAAGATGGATCGCCGCCGTGCTCGCCGCAGATTCCAACTTTTAGTTTGGGACGCGTCTTGCGGCCGCGTTCGATCCCGATCCGAACCAGTTCGCCCACTCCATCGCGGTCGATGGAAGCGAATGGATCCTGCTTCAGAATTCCCTCTGCAAGATACGTCGGTAAAATTTTGTTCACGTCGTCACGCGAGAAACCGAACGTGGTTTGCGTGAGGTCGTTCGTCCCAAACGAGAAGAACTCCGCCTCTTTCGCGATTTCGTCCGCAACCAGGCTGGCGCGAGGCAACTCAATCATGGTGCCGACCAAATAATCAACCTGCCTTCCCTTCTCTTTGAAAACTTCTTCGGCCACGCGCCGAACGATCGCTCCTTGATTCGACATTTCTTTCACCGTGGCGATTAGCGGGATCATCACCTCAGCGTGGGTTTTTACGCCCTGCTTTTCGACGGCCACGGCCGCTTCAAAAATAGCCTGCGCCTGCATCTCGGTAATTTCCGGATAGGTGATTCCTAGCCTGCATCCGCGATGCCCCAGCATAGGATTGAACTCGTGCAACTCTTCCACCCGCGCCAAGAGTGGTGGAAGAATCTTCTTGAGATCGCCGGCCGCGTTCGCCCCATAGTCGCTATATTCCTCAACTAAAGTTTTCTTCTGCTTGGCGGTGGCACTGCTCAGGCTGGCGATGTCGACAATGAGTTTTTCGCGCTTGGGCAAGAATTCGTGTAGCGGCGGATCCAGCAATCGAATCGTGACGGGCAGGCCCTCCATCGCTTTGAACAGTCCAATAAAATCTGCGCGCTGCATGGGCAACAGCTTCTTTAACGCCACGCGCCGGTCTTTTTCATTGTTGGCCAGGATCATGGCCCGCATGTAGCGAATTCGATCTTGCGCAAAGAACATGTGCTCGGTTCGGCACAGGCCAATACCTTCGGCGCCGAACTCGCGCGCCTTTTTTGCGTCCCGCGGGATATCTGCATTGGCGCGCACTCCGATTTTTCGAAACGGCTCGGCCCAATTCATAAACTTCTCGAGCTTGGCCAGATTTTCCGGATCAGGCGGGAGCAAATTTCTTTTCCCTCTGAGCACGCGGCCGGTCGTGCCATCGATTGTGATCCAGTCACCCTCTTTGAATACTTGCCCGCGCGCCCGCATTTCGCGCGCTCGCTCGTCGACGGCGATCTCACCGGCGC
>JBAVUV010000901.1:0-4038 GCA_049696955.1 Candidatus Sulfotelmatobacter sp.
TATTTTGCTTCCGAAGCCTCTGCAGTGAAAAGAAAGCCATTAAAGATCGGCACACTCATGTTCACGCCGATGGCGCCATACCAGCTGGAAATGAAATAGTTCGAGAAACAACCACCGAAACAGTCAGGACGGACCGGAGTTGCTCCCGCAATGCCGAGAGCGCTGATGGTAGGCAAGAGCTGTGCCTGCTGGGCGCGGTGGAATTTCTCCGCGGATTGTTGATTATAGGTAAGGGCCTGCAAATCAGGCCGTTGCTGCAACGCGGTATTGATGAGCACGTCAACATCGGGCGGGGGCGCGGGCGGTTGAGCGTCCTCTTCGGTTAGTTCGTATTGGACTTGTTTGTCGAAGCCGAGGACTTCGGTGAGTGTTGCGATGGTGGAAGCGACATTGTTTTCCGCATCGAGTTGGAGCAGCTTGGCTTGGGAGAAGTTCACGTTGGCAAAGGATAAGTCCAGAGTCGATTTCAGTTTGTTCCGCGTAAGTTCATCCACTTGATGTTGCACTGAGCCTCGCGTGGCAACAGTTTGTTGCGCGACCTTGAGTAGAGCCTGTGCCTGAAGCGCGTTGTAAAAGGCCTGGTCGGTGGCCAGAATAATGTCTTCGGTGGTGGCGAGCGCATTCGCGTTCTGTGCCTTTTCCTGAAGCTTCGCAGAGGACACGAGATTTATGGTTCTCCCAAAGTCGGTAATCAGCTGGCTAAGGGTGACTCCGGCGCCTGCATGCTCAAGCAGACGAGAAGACGTAAGGGATCCAGCGCCGATGCGGCTGCCTTCATTGGCGTCGACGGCGGTAACGGCGCCGTTAAAAGTGGGGAGTTCTGCTGCCCTGGTCTGGCGATAGATTTGATGTTGGGCCAGCCCCAGCAAACGTCCGACACTAATTCGAGGATTGTTTTTGAGGGCCAATTGTTCTGCCTGCGTTCGGGTTAAGCGGATGGGCTCGCCTGGTGCTTGAGCAGGCGGTGCCGTTTGCGGATCAACGGAGGATGTTGTCTGCGCTCCAGCGCCGCGCAGGAAACTGGCCGCTAGCGCTGCTTGGGCCTGAGATGAAACGATACCAGCCAGGGTTTGGGTTAGCTGCGGTTGTGGGGCGGATGGCAAATTTTCGGCTGGGCGTGACTGAGACTGGTCAGGCGTTTGTGCCACACTACTTTGCGGAAGAATCGCCGGTGAAGCTAGAAACACTACACAAAAGATAAGAATATTGGGCCTGGTCATCGGGTGGCCTCTCGATCTCCTTCACGAGTTAGCGTGGGCGCCTCGGACTGGTTGCAGCGGGTGAGATGTTCTTTCTTCATTCGGCCGGCTCCGTCTGCGGAGTCGCTGCAGTTTGCGGATTCTTCTTGCCGTACACGAGCAAATAAGCCGCCGGCACGATGAAGATGGTCAGCACCACGGAAGAGGTCAAACCTCCGATGATGGCCTTCGCCATGGGGGCATACTGTTCCGCGCCAGTGCCCAGTTTCAGCGCCATTGGAATCATCCCAATAATGGTTGCCAGAGAGGTCATCAAAATCGGCCGCAGACGAACCCGGCAGGCGGTGATCACTGCATCTGCCGGGGTTAGTCCCTGGCGCTCAAGGTTGTGAGCGAAGTCAACGATCAGAATGCTGTTCGAGTCGGCGATACCAACCAGCATCAGCACACCCATCAGCGACATGACGTTCAATGTGGCGTGCGTGAGCGGCAGTATGATCAGCACACCGACAAAACCCATGGGGATCGCGAGCATAATCAGAAAAGGATCGATGAATGACTTGAATTGCGCCGTCAGGATGAGGAACAGTAGAAGAAAAGAAATGAGGAAGCCGAAGGCAAAGCTCTTGAATGAGGCCTCCATCCCCTGCACCATCCCTCGCAGATTCACACGTACGTTGGAAGGAATTGACTTTTCTTTGGCGAGAATATCGCGAATGGCGCTGGTCACGCGTCCCAGGTCTTCTCCGTTCGGAGTAACAAAGATATCGACGGCTCGCTGGATCTGATAGTGGTCCACTTCGGTCGGCGTCAAAACCTGTTTCACGTCGACGACATTCTTGAGCACCGTAGTTGGCCTGCCTGGTCCAAGACAAGCCCATGAAGAATGGCCGGTACCGGGCTGAGGTGGGCCGGAGGGACCGCAAGTCATTCCCGCTCCACTCCCAGGATCGCGCAGCGGTATCTGTCCCAGGTCGGCCATATTGTGAATCGCGGCATCGCCATGTTCGAAGTATTGAACGGTGAGGTAATAGTCGTTTCCGCTCTTGCGATCGACCCAGTAATTGGGAGCGATCATGTAGTTGGAATTGAGCGCAGTGATGACATTATCGACTACATCTTTTTGCGTCAGCCCTAACTCACCGGCGTGCACGCGGTCTACGTCAAGCCGCAGAGCCGGATAATTCATATCCTGTGGGATGAAGACCTGGCCTACGCCATGCAACTCACGGATGCGTGCGGCCAAGTGCTGCGCGATGCCATAGATCTGATCCAGATCAGGGCTGCTCACCTGCACGTCGATGGGAGCCGGCGCCCCAGAGTTCAAGATGGCATCGACCATCGAACCACTGGAAAAGAATGTGCGAACATCGGGGAACTGGCTGGCCATCGCTTTCTGCACCCGATCCATATACTCGAAACTGCTGAGCCGGTGCGGTTCGTTCAAGGCTACCTGGACAGTTGCAGTGTAGGGGCCAGAGTTGGTGGTGTAGAGCGAGGAAAAGTCCGGGACAACGCCGATGTTAGAGACGATTCGTTTGAAATCCTTTGGTTCAACTTCGTTCCGGATCAGATCTTCTACCTTCGCGACATATTGGTTTGCGAGTTCGATGCGGGTGCCGGTGGGGACTTTCATATTTATGGTGAACTGGCCGGCGTCCGTCTTGGGGAAAAATGCCAGGCCCAACAACGGATAGATCGCCAGGCTTGCCAGAAATACGCCGCTTAGAATCAACACGGTAAGTCCTGGACGCACCAATGCCCGTCTCACGCAGTGTTCGTAATAATCGAGGACCTTGTTGAACATCCGGTTGAACCGTGCGTTGAACCGGTCCATCCATGATTGACTTTGCGCAGCGATTGGGTCGACTTCATACTCATTATCCCGTCTTCCATGCTCCGGGACGTGATGTACGGCCTTCAAAAAACGCGAGCAGAATAACGGGATTACCGTCATCGCCACCACAAACGAAGCCAGCAGTGACAAGCAAAATGCCAGCGCCAATGCCGAAAAGAGAAACTTGGCTACGCCATAAAGAAAAATGACAGGGAAGAAATCGACCACATCCACCAGAGTCGCGGCCAACACCGCCAGGTTCACCTCGGAGCCGCCGACCTCAGCGGCGACCATGGGCGCGGCACCCATTTCCAGATGGCGGTAAATGTTCTCCAGAGAAATGACCGAATTATCGATTACGCGGGAGAATGCCAGCGCCATTCCGCCCAGGATCATCGTATTGATGGTTCCACCCATCAAGGCCAGCACCACAAATGCGGCCAGCGCGGATAAAGGAATCGACAGCAACACCGCCGTCGTCGCGCGAAAACTTCCCAGAAAAATAAGAATCATCAAGCTGGTAAGAATCAAGCCCAACGCGCCTTCATGCAATACAGTGTGAATTGCCTCCTTCACATACACCGACTGGTCAAACACGACGCTGGTCTTCATCTGCTGGGGAATGTCGTAGAGGTGCTTGATGAGTTGGCGGACCCCATCCACCACGGCGATCGTGTTGGTATCGCCGCCCTGCTTCATGATCGGAATATAGGCAGACCTCTGGCCATCAATCCGCACAATGTTGGTTTGAATTCCGTGCGCATCCTCCGCTTTTCCAATGTCATTGACCGTGACCCAGCTATGGCCCTTTACTTTGAGGGGAACCTCGCCCAGTTCCTTCATGTTGTCAACCAGGCTGTTGGAGTAAACAAAGTAATCGTAGGGCCCCATTTTTACGTCGCCCGCGGGCAGAATCAAGTTGGAATCATTGACCGCGCTGACCACGTCCATCACGCTGAGTTGTCGGGACTGCAGTTTATAGGGATCGACGTAGACCATGAT